>JAAUSV010000027.1 GCA_012032525.1 Leptolyngbyaceae cyanobacterium SL_7_1 | reverse complement strand
ATCGAAGCTCCCACCTTTCAGGGGCGGATCACGTTTGAGCAGGTCAGCTTTGTCTACACCAGCGATGCCAAGCAGGTGACGCTGGACAAGCTCAGCTTTGACGTGTTGCCCGGTGAGCAGGTGGCACTGGTGGGACCTTCCGGCGGTGGTAAGTCAACGCTAGTAAGCTTGTTACTCCGGCTCTATGACCCGATCGAAGGGCGGATTTTGATCGACGGACACGACCTGCGGGTATACAAGTTGGAGTCGCTGCGCCGCCAAATTAGCATTGTGCTTCAGGAGAGTGTGCTGTTTGCCACCACGATCCGCGACAACATTGCCTACGGCTGTTTGCAAGCCACAGATGCGGAGGTGGAAGCCGCTGCCCGTTTGGCAAATGCCCACGATTTCATCATGGCGTTGCCCCAAGGCTACCAAACTGCCCTAGGTGAACGGGGCGCCACCCTCTCCGGTGGCAACGCCAACGCATTGCCATTGCCCGCGCCGCTATCCGCCGGGCGCCGATCGTCATTCTCGATGAACCGACCGTGGGGCTAGACAACCAGAGCGATCGCCTCGTTAATGAAGCCCTCAAACGCCTGACCTGTCAAAGCACCACCTTTTTGATTTCCCACAATCTACCAGCGGTGGAACACGCCGATCGAATTTTCTACATGGAGAATGGAGCGATTTTGGAGCAGGGAACCCATGGGGAACTGATGCGGCGACCCGCAGGACGATATGCCCGATTGTATGGGTTGCAGGCGGGGCGGGAGCGGCAGGAGCAGTTGGTTATTCATTAGTTGTGAGTCATTGGTTGTGAATCATTTGTCATTTGTTAACGCACATTGCACCTTTTCCTATGAATACTGATCAGTTTGTTTGCCAATTTCCCGTTGTGCCAGACTCCCTCAATTCGTTGGTGACTCAGGTGATTTTGATTCGTCATGGGCTGAGTACCTTCAATCAACAGGGGCGCATGCAGGGTAGCTCCGATGAATCGAGGTTGACAGAGCACGGACGCCGCACGGCACGCCAAGTGGGGCAATGGTTGCATGGAGTGGCGATCGATGCGGTCTATAGCAGCCCCCTCCAACGTGCCCATGCCACCGCCGAGGAAATTGTGGGGCAGATGAGTTCCTCGCGCTCTATTCCGTTGTATACCGATAGTCGGTTGCGGGAGGTAGATTTGCCCGCCTGGGAAGGGCGATCGTTTCAGCACATTCGCACCCTGTTTTCGGAGGATTATCGCTGCTGGAAGCAACGCCCACACCAGTTGCAAATGGAAACTTTCTCGGCTTCAACTGCCCTGTCTAGATCGCTGGAGCAGAGTATGGGTGTGACGCAGGCGGTGGCAACGCTGGCACCAGAGCGGCGATTCCCGGCGCTGGATCTGTACGATCGGGCAATGCAGTTTTGGCAGGATATCCTTCCCGGCGGGTGGGAGAGACGCTGGTTGTTGTCAGTCACAATAGTGCTAACCATGCCCTGCTCAGCACGGCGATCGGCTTATCGGCGGCGCAGCACCATCGCATTCAACAGTCCAACTGTGCCATCAATCTACTCCAGTTTCCGCTGGGACGATTGCATCTAGCCCATGTCCCCCTGATCAATTCCACCCAACCCTTGGGAGAAACACTGCCGCCCCTCAAGGAAGGAAATCTGGGACTGCGGTTACTACTGTTGCCCTCAGAGCAGGCGGAATCCTATCTGGGTCGGTCTCAGGCGCTTGCCGAAGCGCGGATCGACTTCTGTTTAAATTGCCAAAATGATGACATACCGTTGAAGATCGACCCATTCTTGTGTCATCATCCTGAAACCTTCTATTTTTTGATTCAGCCGGATTCTGTGCCTACGGTTTGGCAACCTCCTACGACAGACTCGACTCAGTTGACGACTGGATTGATCATTGCTCCCGCCGATGAGCTCGCTGCCATCATGGGACAAGCGATCGGGCTTGATCCTGACCACTATTGGCGTATTGCTCCTGTTCCTGGAACCCTCAGCGTCCTCCACTATCCCTCCACAGATCACCCGCCGATTTTGCAAGCGCTAAACTGGGCATGATAGGTGCAAACCTATCATGCCCAACCCAATCCCAGCCTCTTGTCCGCTACATGTGCCAGCCTTGCCATTCAGCCTTTTTTCCCTGTTGTAAGTATATTTAACTGCTGATTATGAAGCCAATTTTAGTGACTGGAGCCGCCGGATTTATTGGATTCCATGTAACTCGGCAGTTGCTCGATCGTGGTGAATTGGTAGTTGGGTTAGACAACCTCAATTCCTACTACGATGTCAGCCTCAAATTGGCTCGGCTAAAACAATTGCAAACCCACGCTAATTTCCAATTCCACCAGCTCGATCTAGGCGATCGCACGGGCATGGAAACTTTGTTTGCCACCCATCAACCCGATCGGTGGTGCATTTGGCGGCTCAGGCGGGCGTGCGCTATTCCCTCCACAACCCCCATGCCTACGTCGATAGCAATGTGGTGGGGTTCCTCAATATTTTGGAGGGCTGTCGCCATCAAGCGGTGGAGCATTTGGTATTTGCCTCCTCCAGCTCGGTCTATGGAGCCAATCGCAGTCTGCCCTTTGCGGTGCAAGATCCGGTTGATCATCCCCTTAGCCTGTATGCAGCCACCAAGAAAGCCAATGAGTTGATGGCACACACCTACAGCCATCTGCACCAGTTGCCGATCACTGGACTGCGGTTTTTTACAGTCTATGGTCCATGGGGGCGCCCGGATATGGCGCTGTTTGCCTTTACCCAAGCGATCTTGCAAGGTCGGGCGATCGATGTCTACAACTATGGCAAGATGAAGCGCGATTTTACCTACGTAGATGATATTGCTGAAGGGGTGGTACGGGTGCTCGATCGTATCCCCCAACCCAATCCCAATTGGTCAAGTACTGCTCCAGAGTTAGGCAGCAGCAACGCGCCATACCGACTCTACAACATTGGCAACCACCAACCCGTGGAGCTATTGCGCTTTATTGAGGTTCTAGAGGAGTGTTTGGGGATTCCTGCAAAGAAAAATTTGTTGCCACTGCAACCGGGCGATGTGTTAGAAACCTACGCAGATATCGAGGATTTGCGCCGAGAGGTGGGGTTTGAGCCGCGCACGCCGATTGAAGTGGGGATTGCTAAGTTTGTGGAATGGTATCGGGAGTTTTATCAAATTTCAACTGTGCCGTCGGCAGAAGTGGCGATCGCCACTTCTGCCCTCTAAAATCAAGGCAAGCCATCTCAAGTGAAATGCTGGCATGTATCTAATGATTAGCCCAGACACAATCCCAAGCTTGAGCAGCTTGATCTTTCCCCAGATCGCCTGTGAAACAATCCATTGCCGATTGTGTTGAGCGCGCTTGGACCGTTGGATCGAGTGTGGCACTCCGAGAATTTGAAGAATGGTTAGTTGTGGCTCACTCACTGCACTGAAACTGCACCGGGTTGAGCAGTCTCTAAACCCCCTTCCACGTAAAAGTTTTCCACAGAAAACTTAGTTTTCCACAGAAAACAGAGGGTTTTCCACAGAAAAATTGGAAAACGCGACGAAAGAGAAGCGATCGCACGGTAGGGCGATCGCTCTTAATTTAAAGTAATGGAAAGCCTTGATTGGAACTATTCCCATTCAATGGTTCCAGGTGGCTTAGATGTTATGTCGTAGACAACCCGATTCACACCCCGAACTTCGTTCACAATTCGATTGGAAATTGTCTCTAGCAAATCATAGGGAACACGCGACCAATCCGCAGTCATTCCATCTTCACTGGAAACCAGTCGTAAGACAATAGGGTAAGCGTAAGTACGTTGGTCTCCCATGACACCCACGCTACGGATCGGTAGTAATACGGCAAAGGCTTGCCACAATTCGTGGTAGTAGCCCTGTCGATTAATTTCTTGGCGGACAATCAAATCTGCATCCCGCAGGATCTCTAGCTTGTCGAAGCTGACTTCGCCTAAGATCCGAATGGCTAGTCCCGGTCCGGGAAGGGATGACGGTTGACGATTTCTTCGGGAAGCCCGATGGAACGCCCCACTTTGCGGACTTCATCTTTAAAGAGTTTGCGCAAGGGTTCAACCAACTTGAACCGCAGATCCTTGGGCAACCCGCCAACGTTGTGATGACTCTTGATTTTGACAGCAACCCGTTCCCCTGTCTGAGGATCAACGTTGGTATCGGCAGATTCGATCACGTCAGGATACAGCGTGCCTTGGGCGAGATAGTCAAACGGACCGAGCCGCTTGGACTCCTCCTCAAACACTTGGATAAATTCGTGTCCAATCCGCTTGCGTTTTTCTTCGGGGTCAGTGACGCCGACAATTCTCTCTAGAAAACGATCGCGGGCATCTACATACTGCACGGCGATATGAAACTGCTCTTCAAACAGTTTCACTAACCGCTCCGGTTCATACTTACGCATAAACCCCTGATCGATGAACATGCAGGTAAGTTGGTCGCCGATCGCCTTGTGCAACAAAAACGCCAGAGTAGAGGAATCGACTCCCCCCGACAGCGCCAGCAGTACCCGTTTGTCCCCAACCTTGGCACGAATCTCGCGGATCGATTCCTCCACAAAGGCAGCAGTCGTCCAGGTAGGTTCGCAATCGCAGATGTGGTAGACAAAGTTGCGGATCAGCGCCAATCCACCAATCGAGTGCACCACCTCTGGATGGAATTGTACGCCATAGAGTTTGCGCTCGTGGTGGGCGATCGCTGCGCAGGGCGTATTCTCTGTATGCGCCAACAACTCGAACCCGTCGGGCAACTGGGTGGCAGAGTCGCCATGACTCATCCACATAGTTGTGCCATCGTCTACGTTGGTAAATAGATCGGTGGGATCGTCAATATAGAGTGCGGCTTTGCCGTATTCACCGCGATCGGCACGTTCCACGCCACCCCCCAACTGCTGCACCATCAGTTGCATCCCATAGCACACGCCCAAAATTGGGATTCCTAGATGCCAAATCTCTGGATCACAGTGGGGTGCACCCGTGTCGTAAACGGAATTCGGTCCGCCGGAGAGGATAATGCCCTTGGGAGCCATTTGCCGCAGATGGTCAGCGGTAGTGCGGTAGGACAGCACCTCTGAATAGACTTGGGTTTCCCGAATCCGGCGGGCAATCAACTCGGAGTATTGGGAGCCAAAATCCAAAATCACAATCATTTGGCGATCGAGGCGATCGACCGTGGCGGACTGGGGAAGGGTTTCAATTTGCTGAAGAGTCACGGGGAAAATCCTGATGCAATCCTAGATGGACGAAGGGGATTAATAGCTGTAAATAGAATGAAACTAGTAGAGGTTGAAATAATAGCTATTCAAAATCGACGTTTTTGTCAAACGTCGAAATAATTTGGTAGCTCGACTGAATTGACCCGCCTATTCCTCAAGGAATGAACTAGGAAAATCTGCTCTAGGGGCAATATACGAAGCAATCAACCGACGATTAAGCGTGAAACAGCGTTACAGGAACATCAAAAGTGCAAATGATTTGCTTCGTAGGGTGAGTATTTAACCTAGAGTAACAAACCTTGGGAAAGGAGTGTACTGCCAGTTGGACTTTGAATAATAACTTGTCGGTTTCGATCGAACAAGATTGAGCCGATCTGCACGGGTTGATCGCTCTGTGTGCGGATGTAGGCTTCGGTGCGGTGGTCAATCTGCTGGGCGATCGACCCATAGATTTGCCGCACCCAATTGCTGCCCGTGCGCTCATCCAACTGGCGCAAGTAGGTCAGAGCCGCTTCGATCGTGGGGCTTTGGAAGAGGGTTTGCAGATCGGGGGTGGGCAATCCGGCGATCGCACCGTGGGCAGTAAAAATCTCCTGCCGACCATCTGCCACATGGTGGTGTGTGTGAAAAATACCCCCCGCCAATTTCAGTAATTTACCGTGATAGCCAAAGAGCAAAATCGACTCTACCCCCTGTAAACTGGCTTCCACCAGTAGGGAGCCGAGCCAATTCGCCGTTTTTACCAGTCGAGCGGGGTGAATTCCCAACTGGGGAGCCAAATCCAACCCGTTTTCCCCAATGCAAAACACCAGATGGGGGTGTTGTTGAGCTTTTTGTTGTAGGTCGGCTCGAAATGCCTCCAGTTGCCCCGGTGCGCTCAAGGGTTGGGCAATTCCAGAGGTGCCCAAGAGCGACAACCCATCTACTACCCCAAAGGCAGCATTGGATGTGCGTACTGCCAGCGATCGCCCTTCGGGCAAAATAAATGTGACGCGAATTCCCATTGTTGGCAGAAGCAACCGCGACAAATTCTCCACGCACAGTCGCCGGGCATAGGTGTAGATAGCGGGTTGGTTCGTGGTGCTCGATCGTCCAATCCCCTGCCCTCCTTCCAGGACGATCTGAGGATGAACCCATGCGGTGCGATCGCCCAGCTCCGCCAGTTCCTCCATCGACACCTGTTCCACCAACGCCCAGATCGGCGTCTGTCGGGTCAGATCCAAATTGTCCCCCGGATCGCTGCGGGTGATTGCCAACGCTTGAGTGGAACTCAGTCGCGCTACCTGTTCAATTGGAATATCCACTGTTTCGGCAGGTTCCACTAGATCGATCGCCACTGAGGAGAGGGGTGAGGCGCAGTCCTGTAACCAGCGCAGCGCAGCGATCGCCCCTGCACAGGCAAACACCGGGAGGGTATACCCTGCACGAGCACCGTAACTGTCAAACTTCTTGGAGAGCATGGGCTAATCAGAAATCTAAAGCACAAGGGTGTAAATCCAAAATAATTAAGCTATGAGAATAGCAAAAAGGAGGAGAAGCATTAGGCAAAGATGCTTCTGGCATCCAAGTCATGGTAGTGAAAATGATTTATGTAGCTCAGTGATCGAAACTCTCTAAGTCTGTAATCACCGTAATTAACTCAGCAGGAAAATCGATCAGGAAATCGGGCTGCTGACGGGCAAGGGCTTCTTTGGAGTTAAACCCCCAACTGACGGCAATCACTTTGATGGGAATGTTACGGGCGGCTTCGATGTCACGGGTTTCATCGCCCACATAGACCACTTTGCGAAAATCTATGTGGTGTTGGGCAAGTAGGCGTTGAATCACGCGGGCTTTGCCAAACAGGGTTGTTCCAGAATAGGTAAAGTCAAACAGTTTGCCCAACCCGTGGGCTTGCAGGAAGGTCGTGACATTCTCGTTGGAGTTGGAAGTGACGATCCCAAGGGAGTGTCCCTGTTGCCGCAGATGTAGGAGTGCTGCTTGCATTCCGGCGATCGGCTTGAGAAACTGAATCTCCTGCCTCAGCTCCACTTTTAGGCGTTTGAGCAAAAACGGTAACCGAAAAAAGGAATCCCTGATTGCTTGATGATCTCGCGGGAGTCGAGGTTGCGCAATCGTTCCACATCTTCGGGGCTGGTGGGTTTGTAGCCGAGTTCGATCGCCAATTGATTGGTGATCTTGAGGACGGCATCAAAGGTGTCGGCGATCGTGCCGTCGAAATCAAAAATGATGACCTTCACAAGTTAGGCAAGAGAAAAGGATAAGGAGCCACAGAACATGCTAAGGGCAATTTAGCAAATCAACGACTGGGCGCTCTGGTGGGCGTCCAGTTTGTCCCGTGCGATTGGGTGTCCCCTCCTCACGGCGCTGGATGAGTTCGGGTTTGAGTTGGTGTCGCCCATTGCGAATCACCCGGAGCATGTCTGAGAGGCGCTGCTCCATGTCTCGCAAGACACGATCGGCATAGGCATCAGCTCCTGCTTGGATGTCTTCGGATTCGGCGATCGCCATCTGACGCAATTCTTCAATTTCCAGTTGAGCCTGCCGCCGTACCCGCTCAATTTCCGCTAGGGTTTGCTCTTGGGCAACTTCGCACTCCTGTTGGACACGTTGCCGCAGTTGTTGAACTTCTAGATCCGCCTGTCGCCGCAAATTCATTTCGTCTAGAATTTGGGCTGCCCGTCGTTCTGCCGTCTCAATAATTTCTTGGGCGTATTGCTCAGCTTCTTGCAGAATTTCTTCTTTGTGACGAACAATATCCAATGCTTCTTGAAAGGCGGAGGGCAGGTTGAGCCGTACCAGATCGAGTTGGTAGATTAGCTGATCCTCATCCACCATCGTGCGCCGAGTCAACGGAACCCGAGGGCTACCCAGGACAATCTCTTCTAGCTTGTCAAGTTCTCGCTGAATATCCACTCCTCCTATTCGGGTTGCTTCTCTTGGGTCAGCTTGGTTCGCGGCTCTGGCATTGGCAACAAATCCATTGCTGGCGTCGGAGTTGGTGGCAGAGGCGTCTTGGCGTAACATTGGCGAATATCTAACGCGACAGGTTGAGGAACAAGGTGATCGACCGGACCGCCAAATTTGGCAATTTCTTTGACAAGGCTACTGCTTAGGAAGCTGTATTCATTGGAGGTGGCTAGGAAAACGGTTTCAATTTCATTGGAAAGAGTTTTATTAGTATGTGCCATTTGCAGCTCTTTCTCAAAGTCAGATAGCACCCGTAACCCCCGCAATAGCACCCCGGCATTTCGCATCCTGGCATAGGTAACCGTCAGCCCACCAAAGCTATCGACCTCGACATTGGACAGGTGGCGGGTGGAGAGACTAATCTGCTCTAGCCGCCGTTCGATCGGAAACAGAGGGGACTTGTTGGGGTTTTGAAGAACCACAACAATCACCCGCTCAAACAGACGACATCCTCGCTCAATGACGTCTAAATGACCCAGCGTGATGGGATCGAAACTACCAGGATAAACTGCAATCACACTCTCAGCTCGCCGTTAATGTGGCAATTATACCTGGACATTTACGAATTAACGTGGGAGTGTCTGGTCATTGTAACGGGAATTAGAATTAGGAGCTAGCGATCGGTGATAGCAATTCCCAATCAGTTGATCCGGCGGCTAAGCGCCAACTCTCTCCCTTAATCCTCCGCCTGACTCTCTTTTGAAATGATGAACCGATTGGCAACGGTTTCCGGCTGAATCGCTGATAAAATCACATGTCCAGAGTCGGCAATAATCACAGCGCGTGTCCGACGACCGTAGGTGGCATCGACCAACTGCCCTCGATCGCGAGCATCGGTAATGATGCGCTTAATAGGGGCAGATTCTGGGCTAACAATGGCAACAACTCGGTTAGCAGAGACAATATTACCGAACCCAATATTAATCAGTTTGATGTCCATGATTCGGCGATTACTCTGTCGAAGAGCCTGAGCAGGTCTAGCTTTCATCCTATCGGCAAAAATTTTGACCAACAAGGCTAGAATGCAGACAAATCGCCAAATTCTTGGTTTTCTTTTAATTTATTGTTGATTTATTCATTATTTCAGTCCTGATCTAGCTTGAATCAAAATTGCAACCCGTTGATTTCACCACATTGACCGCCGCTTGGGTGGAGCTGCGACAGGAATGGGTGCCTGCTCGATTGGAGCAGGTCTACCAGCGCGATCGCCATACGGTGTTATTGGGACTACGCACCTTCGATCGGCGAGGGTGGCTGGGTCTCTCATGGCATCCCCAAGCCGCCCGGTTTTGTCTGAGCAATCCACCGCCCCGCACCCCAGACACCTTCACCTTTAGTGAACAGTTGCGCCATCAATTAAATGGCTTGGCACTGGTGGCGATCGAGCCGATCGCCCCCTGGGAACGGGTGCTTGATCTACACTTTGCCCGTCGCCCTAATGATCCGCCTGTGTGGCACTTATATGTCGAGATCATGGGCAAATATAGCAATGTAGTGCTGGTAAATGCGGAGAATGTGGTGATCACCGCCGCCCATCAAGTCTCTAGCCAGCAATCGAGCCTGCGCCCCATCCAAACCGGACAACCCTACGAATTTCCCCCCCGGCTCACCGATGCCACGCCCAGCCTGGACGAATCCTTTCAGCAGTGGCAAGACCGATTGACGCTCATTCCCGTTCCCCTGCGCCGATCGCTGCTAGGCATCTACCGAGGGTTGAGTTCGGGGTTGGTCAATTCTATGGCAGAGGCAGCCGCCCTTGACCCCAACCAACCGACTGATCAGTTGACTATTGAAGCATGGCAGCGTCTATGGGAGTGCTGGCGACAATGGCTGACCCAACTGGACAAAGGAGATTTTCGACCGGGCTGGCGATCGGAGGGCTACACCGTCCTTGGTTGGGGCAGTACAGAACCTGTGGAGACGGTGCAACGGTTGCTCGATCGCTACTACACCGACCAACTCAACCAGCAGGAGTTTAGCCAACTGCACCACCAGTTGAGCCAAAAGTTGAGCAATTTATTGAAAAAGTTATCCGTCAAAGCCACGGATTTTCGGCAACGGTTGCAGCAGTCGGCTGGAGCCGATCGCTATCGGGAGCACGCCGATTTGCTGATGGCGTATTCCCACGAATGGCAACCGGGAATGAAGCAAATCACCCTAACGGAGTTTGCCACGGGTGCACCGGTGACGATTTCCCTTGATCCCGAAAAAACAGCGGTACAAATGGCGCAGGCTTTCTACAAGCGCCACCAAAAGTTGAGGCGATCGCGAGCCGCCATCGAACCCCTCCTCGCAGAGGTGCAAGCCGAGATTGACTACCTAGAGCAAACCGAAGTGGCGTTGATTGAGGTCGATCGCTACCACACCTCTGAGGATCTAAAATCGCTCAATGAGATCCGCGAAGAGCTGATCCAACAAGGCTATTTAGACGACTCCACCCATCGCCAAAAATCTGGCTCTACCGAGCCGCCCCAATTTATCCAATACAAAACTCCCAGTGGATTTGACGTGTTGGTGGGGCGCAACAATCGCCAGAATGACTACCTCACCTTCCGCCTAGCCGGGGACTATGACCTGTGGTTTCACACCCAAGAAATTCCTGGCAGTCATCTGCTGCTGCGATTGCCACCGGGAGCTGTGCCAGAGGATGCGGATTTACAATTTACCGCCGATCGAGCCGCCTATCATAGCCGTGCCCGCCAGAGCGATCGGGTTCCCGTGGTCTACACCCAACCACAACACGTCTACAAACCCAAGGGGGCAAAACCTGGCATCGCCATCTACAAACAGGAAAGAATTCTCTGGGGAAAGCCCGCGCCTCATGCAACTTAAACAGAATTCGATCGCTTTTCCTTATAAAGAATTTAGATTCTCTGCTTATAATCTATGCAGGAATCTTTTCATTCCTCAATAAGGTGAATCTGTTTTTTGCAAAACTCTATATTTACAAATAATTAATGATGCCTCGGATACTCGTCATTGATGATGATCCTGTGATTTCTGAGTTAGTCGCTGTGAACTTGGAGATGGCTGGGTATGACGTTAGCAAAGCTCCAGACGGAATTAAGGGACAGGCACTAGCCCTGCAACTGTTGCCTGACCTGATTATGCTCGACCTGATGCTGCCCAAGGTCGATGGCTTTACAGTATGTCAACGCCTGCGACGGGATGAGCGCACTGCCGATATTCCAGTGCTGATGTTGACGGCGTTGGGACAAACCCAAGACAAAGTGGAGGGTTTCAATGCGGGAGCCGATGATTACCTGACAAAACCGTTTGAGATTGAGGAAATGCTGGCACGAGTCCGGGCGCTGCTGCGGCGTACCGATCGCATTCCCCAAGCGGCAAAGCACAGCGAAATTTTGAACTACGGTCCGTTGACCCTGGTGCCAGAGCGGTTAGAGGCAATTTGGTTTGACGAAACTGTGAAGCTTACCCACTTGGAGTTTGAGCTGCTGCACTGTCTGTTGCAGCGCCACGGGCAGACTGTCTCGCCCAGTGAGATTCTTAAAGAAGTCTGGGGCTACGATCCCGATGACGACATCGAGACGATCCGAGTCCACGTTCGCCATCTCAGAACAAAGCTAGAACCCGACCCCCGCCATCCCAAATTCATCAAAACAGTCTACGGTGCGGGCTATTGTCTAGAATTGCCCGCTAGCGTTCCGGCGGAGGATTCCGAATCCTCCACTGTGGCTTGAGGTGTGGGGCTTGAGGTGTGGGGCTTGAGGTGTGGCTTAGGGTGGGACTTAAGGGGTTGCCCTACTCGATCGCCTCTCCTCCGACCACAATATTGCGAATTCGCAGGCTAGGACCGCCACAGCCAACCGCTAAGCCGCTCTGACCGCCCTTGCCACAGCCACCCGACTCATCCCAGGCAAAATCGTCGCCGATCGCCTCAATGTCTGCCAGGGTTGTGAAGACGTTTCCCGATAGCGTCACGTCCCGCACCGGTTCTGCCAACTCCCCATTGCGGATCATCCAGGCTTCCCCCGCTGAGAAGGTGAACATTTCTCCATTGGTCATGCCGCCGATCCAGTTGCGAGCATAGACGCCCTCTGTCAGGTCGCTTATCAGGTCAGGAACAGGGGTTTTGCCGCGCTCAATCCAGGTGTTGGTCATGCGCACGAGGGGGGGATAGTGGTAGTTGAGGCAGCGGGCATTGCCCGTCGGTGCTTCATCCAGTTTCCCGGCGGTCTCACGGGAGTGGAGGCGTCCTACCAAAACGCCATCTTGAATCAATTGAGTCGTGGTAGCAGGGACGCCTTCATCGTCGTAGTGATAGCTGCCCCGATGCCCCGCCAAACTCGCTCCGTCAAAAATTTGCAATTCTGGAGAGCCAAACCGCCGCCCGATCGTCATCACTTCCATTAAATCGGGATTTTCGTAGGTCATGTCGGCTTCCGACAAATGCCCAAAGGCTTCGTGTACAAACAATCCTGTTAGGATGGGATCGATCACCACAGTGTAGGTATTGCCCTTAACCGTGGGCAGGATCAGCGCGTTGACCGCCCGTTGCGCGGCGCTGCGTACCTGCCCATCTAGATCCTCTAAATCCTCGTAGGCTTTGCGAGATCCGGTGGTTTCTCGTCCGGTTTGCACGGTTTCTCCATCACGAGCCGTAGCCGCAAACCGCATTTCCATATCAACCCAGGATTGCTCAATCAGTGTGCCCTCGGAGGTGGCAAAAATAATGCGTTGGTTGCTGTCTCCATAGCGCACTGAGGTTGTGGCAATGCGGCTATCGACGCTCCGCAAAATCTCGACATAGTGGCTACACAGCGCTTTTTTGCGAGATAGGGGAATCTGCCGGGGATCGCTGCCCATCAGCTCGATCGCACGGGTATCTTGAATCGGGTCGATCGCCGCCAACACGGTTTCCTCATCCCCCACCAACCGAGCCGCCGCGATCGCCTCTTCCACCCGATCGGCAAGCGTGTGCAGTCGATTGAAACTGGCAAACCCCCAACCGCCCTTGTAGCACGCCCGCACCTGTCCTCCGACCGAGATGCCCTCACTCAGCGTTTCCACCCGATCGCCCCGAAGCAAAATGTCAGTCCCCTCAGCTTCTTCCAGACGAATGGCAAGGTAATCGACCCGATGGCGATAGCGAGCGATCAGATCGGTGAGCAAATTTTTAGCATCGGTCAAAACCGTAGACATAAGTAGCAGCCTCTGGAAACCTTGCTTCTATTGTGCCGTATCGATTCGCCGTCAAACAGGGTTGACTGGAATTGCCCGTTAGAGTCAGGATACACATGGATCAGCCTATTCGCGAGTCGCTAACCCCTCATCCTTCCCCCTTTATCCTTCAGTTTGCTAGTCGTCTACCCCATGAATGGTTTTGCCCGCAACCGTAAGAAACGTTCTCGGCGCTTTCCCCTTTGCCAACTGGTGCTGGTAACGGTGTTGGTGGTGGCTGCCTATCCCCACATCCGGGGGTACGTCCGCCCACCTCAAGCAGTGTTGGTTTTGGGGGGAGCAACGGAGCGAGAGGATTTTGCGGCATTGTTTGCCCAGGAGCATCCAAATTTGCCCATTTGGGTGTCGTCCGGGAGCAATCCCGAATATACCGAGTGGGTGTTTGCTGAGGCGGGTATCGAGCCAACGCGACTGCGGTTAGATTATCAAGCGGTAGATACGGTGACAAACTTTACGACGCTGGTAGACGAGTTTGAAGCCCAAGGAATTAATAGCCTCTATGTGATTACGTCGGACTACCACATGCGCCGGGCGACGGTGATCGGGGGAATTGTATTGTGGAGCCGGGGGATTGATTTTCGTCCGATCGCCGTGCCCTCCAGCCGCGAACCGGAGTCGATCGATAAGGTAATACGGGATGGAGTGCGATCGATCGTTTGGCTAGTCACAGGGCACACTGGCTCCACTCTGGGGCAGCGTTGGCGAAATCAGTCCTAGTCGTCTGTCCCCAGACAAGCATGGGACGATTTTTGGGAGCAGCAAGGCACACCAAACCATGCTAAGACCGAGACTTTTAGGGCAAGATGTGGGTATTCCTACTTGTTAATCATGGGTCAACTTATGAGTCAGTCGCCATCCTCTGATCCCTTAGATTCATCCATCGCGCCCACTGACACGCCAGACCCGGTGGAACAGCCCTCCGCCGTTGCATCGTCCCAGCCCAGCTTCGTCAAACTTGCTATGCGCAACATGGTTCGCAAGCGCGGTACGTCCTTATTTCATTTTGCGCTGACCACCGTTGGATTGTTAGCCGTGTTGGTGGGGTTGGCATACATAACCCGATAAATTTAGAACTATGGCGGAACCTTTGCTAGTTGTCGAAGTCGATGTACAAGATGCCACCTCCAGTGATTTGTCTGCACCCGGTCAACCTGACTGGTCTGCGATCGCCCCTGATACTTGGCACGCTTGGTTCCAAACGTGGTTGGAGCACCTCAGTCCATCGCTGATGCCTGCTCCTGCCTACGAATTGAGCCTCCGATTAACCCTGGATGGCGAAATTCAAGCCCTCAATGCCCACTATCGCCAGGTCGATCAACCCACGGATGTGCTGGCGTTTGCCGCGTTAGAAGGGAACTATCCCCAGGTTGAGGAGTGGCACGATCAACCCCTGTATCTAGGAGATATCGTAATTTCGGTGGAAACCGCAGCAGCGCAGCGATCGATCGCGGACATCCCCTATCTACGGAGTTAGCTTGGCTTTCCAGCCATGGGCTGCTACACCTGCTGGGCTGGGATCATCCCGACGAATCCCATTTGAGTCTAATGTTAGACAAACAGAAAGCTTTACTACAGATGGTTGGTTTACAAATTTCTTATGATTAAACGGTAAAAATATTGACCTGGCTGAAATAAGTTGTAACATAAGGGGCAACCCTCACAGCTCTGATAAAACGCGTGGAAGTAAAGTTAGATGAACGAACCCGTCTCCCTGTATAACTCCTCCGCTGGTCGTGACTCCTCTCCTGCCTATCTCCTTACCCCAGAGGCGTCTGAGCCGTCCCCTTCCTCCATTTTGACCCAGCCCAACCGAGAATTGGCTTGGCAGGTCGCGACTAGTTTGGCAGTTAGTTTTAAGTATGCATGGGCGGGGGTTAAGTATGCGTTTCAAACCCAACGCAACTTCCGTATCCATGTCTGTGTCGGCACTTTAGCGATTTTTCTCAGCTTCATCCTATCCCTGACTTCGATCGAAGTTGCTGTTGTCTGTCTTACCATTGGCGCGGTGTTGACCATGGAGTTACTCAACACTGCGATCGAATCTGTGGTCGATCTCACGGTCAAGCAGAGCTACCATGAGCTTGCTAAAATCGCCAAAGATTGTGCCGCTGGTGCGGTGTTGATTTCATCCATCGCCGCGATTTTGGTGGCTAGCACCCTGATTTTGCCACCCCTGGTCTACGCGATTATCCATGCGATCGAGACCTCTCCGTTTTAACCCGATCGCGGCTATTTGCCTGGCGATCGTCCATCGCTGATAGCCCTTTGCCTCCTATGATTTTAGTAATTGATAACTACGACAGCTTTACCTACAACCTCGTGCAGTATTTGGGGGAATTGGGGGCTGAGTTGCCTGTTGCGGCTGAGATCAAGGTTTATCGCAACGACCAGATTTCGATCGAGGAAGTCCGTCAATTGCGTCCCGATGGGATCGTCATCTCACCCGGACCTGGTCGCCCAGAAGATGCGGGCATCTCTCCTGCTCTAATCGCTACATTGGGAGAGCAGGTGCCGATTTTGGGCGTATGCCTGGGGCATCAGGGCATTGGACATGTGTTTGGAGGAACGATCGCCTCTGCCCCACAACTAATGCACGGCAAAATTTCTCCCATCTATCACACAGGAGTAGGGGTGTTTGCCGGATTGGAAAATCCTTTTCTAGCCACTCGGTATCACAGCTTGGCGATCGATCGTGCCTCCTGCCCAGAGGTGCTAGAGATTACTGCCTGGGTGGAGGATGGCACTATTATGGGTGTCCGCCACCGCCAGCATCCCCAGATCCAAGGAGTACAATTCCATCCGGAAAGTATTTTGACTACCTCTGGGAAGCAGTTGCTGCGAAACTTCCTAGAGACTCTGCCCGTACGCGCTGAATCGCTGTCGTAAACTGCCCATCTGGATGTAGGGTCAACACTCGTAAGCCGGGAGTAACAGGGTCGATCGCAAACGTAGTGCTCTGGGGCGTGAACTGCACACAGGTAGAGGGGCAGCCCAGATAGCGAACGCCATTTCGCGTTTCGTCAAACGCCTGATGAATGTGTCCAAAAATCACCAACTTGACTTGGGAGTGGCGATCGAGCACTTGAGAGAATGCGTCACCATTCTCCAAGCCCAGTCCATCCATCCAGTCTGACCCGATCGCCACTGGTGGGTGGTGTAGGGCAATTAGGGTGGGCTGTTGAGGATGCTGAGTTAATTGAGCCTCCACCCAAGCCAGTGTCTCCGGAGACACCGCTCCAGCCGTGGAACCGGGCACGGTCGAATCTAGCAGCAAACCTAGCCACCCACCCTGGTTAAATTGCGCTGCTGGAATAAATGGCTCCCCCCTCAGCACTTCCTGCAATCGCGGCACGATGTCGTGGTTGCCAGGAATCCGATAGGTGGGGATGGCTAGAGGGGCGATCGCCTCCCTCAACCGCTGATAGGATGCCACCGTTTCATCTTGAGATAGGTCGCCAGTCAGTACTAGCAGATCGGGGCGAGGAGTAAGGTTTTTAAGCAGGGCTAGGACGGATTGAAGCGATTCCCAGGTCACACATCCCCGCATCTGCTCAGCAGCATCGGCAAATAGATGGGTATCGGTCAGTTGAGCCACGGTGATGGATGTTGGAGCCATAGTGCCTCTGCAAGGGATACATGTCCAGCTTTAATGTCCAGCTCTAGTGTAAGGTAGCGCCGCCCTCGGCTAGTGTTTGCAGATAAACAAAGGCTCGATCGGTGAGGTGTTAGAGTAGGGATGGAAAGTCTGATATAGTGATAGATCGAATACGGCGCCATAGCCAAGTGGTAAGGCAGAGGTCTGCAAAACCTTTATCCCCAGTTCGAATCTGGGTGGCGCCTTGAGCAAAATCGTTAATTATCAAGTGTTCTGGGGATGATCCTACAATGTCACAATGTGCCGAATCGTGTCAAAAGATGCCATAATCTGTCATCAAAACGTGCACAAAATTGGTCACAGTGGATATCGATGGGAGAATCAATCAAGCGAATGGGCGACTGAAATCAGCGCGGCTGAAAGTGGCGATCGAACGTAGAGGGGGAACGCTCTCGCTTCGGGCTACGTTGCCTGCGAAAGAGGAAGGATGCAAGCCACATAGACAGAAGATTGCATTAGGGGTAAAAGCGACACCAGCGGGGTTGCAGTTTGCGGAGCGACGGGCACGGGAGCTGGCAAATGATTTAGATGCGGAATGGTTTAACTGGTCTAACTGGTTGCAGGATGATTATGATTCAGAATCAGGAATGAGCTGTAGCAGTTGGGTGGAGAAGTTTGAGCAGGAGTATTGGAATCGGCGCGATCGCAACCAGCAAACTCAAACGACATGGAACACGGACTATCGAGTGATCCTCAATAAGCTGCCTGCGGATGAAGTGTTATCCCCAGAACTGTTATTAAACCTGATCAATTCCGAGAGCTGTAAATCTAAGATTTGCTGAGCAGAGGGCAATTGGGCAAAAATTCTAGAATTTCTGTGAGTCCCGAAACCCTGTGGATGGATTGGCGGTGAGTTCCTGCAATCCCAGGAGCAGGATTTGGGGAAGCTGATCTTTGAGGGGTTCTAAGCGTGAGGCGATGTCATCAGGGATATCGATGGTGATTTGCATAGCGATTGCTGTCACTGCCTGAGTCGTAGGGTTTAGAAGGGTGTTTTGATTATATGGCTCCTATCTAAATGCGGCTGGGATGCCTCGGAGTTCGTGGATAGCCGTTAGATTGATTTTGATGATGCGACGAGCGCTGTTTTGAGGGCGATCGTCGATCCAGTGCAACCCTTCCACCCATTCACCGGACTCAATGCGGCGGGTGGGTCTGTGCCGGTGCAGTGTTGTTCGCCTTTGGCTCTGGTGGTGCGCTTGGCTTCATTTGCCGTGTAGCCTTGCCGCAGTGCGGTAAGGAAAAACCCCTCTGGGTTTTTGATGGTTTCTTTGTGTTCCTGGTAGGAGCTAAGGGCGTCTATGACCGCTTTAGCGGTCTGATTTGGGTCGGATCGAAGTCGCGTCGCGACTTCTTTTTGAATGGTTCGGTTGGCTCTAATGCCTGCATCCCAGATTTGATTGGTCAATTCCTCGATCTGGGTGGGGTGTACCAAGTTCTTTCTCTGTTCATTGGTATGTGTACCAATTGGTTTGTTTAAACAAGTTTGATCAATTGGTACATTGCCATTTTTAGAACCTTTGTCCTGCGGGGGTTCTGAGAGCAGTAGATCGCTAGAAAGTTTCCTACAGGATTCGGAAGTTTCCTGTGAAACTTGCAGGTTTCCTGTAGGAAACTTTTTAGCTGAGTTGACCCGAACTCGAACCGAAATCAGTTCAAGATCGATGTACTCCTTACTAGCAAGGGATTGAAGGGCTTTGGACACTGTGCCCTTGGTGAGTCCGGTGGTTGCTGCGATGTCCACTACTCGTAGATCAAGCTGGCGATCGCCAAAGGGGTAGAGCGTTCTGAGATAGTAGAGAACTCGCAGTTCTGCAAGTTTGAGGCTTTGGCTAACACATAGCCATTCTTCGCAACTGAGGCGGTAATGTGGTTTGCTCATACTGCCCCCTCGACTATGGCGATCGCGGGTAACAGGGAATAGAACAGCGCGGTTTGTGTCCCCTGCACTTGGGGATTGTCACTGGTTTTTGACATGATAGAGTTACAAAATTTTGTGCCCAGTCCCTGCGGGGGCTGGCTTTTTCTATGAAGCGGTTTGAGCAAACAGTTGGATGACGTTATCCACTCGCTCTTGAATGGCTCGAACGGTGGCTGCGTCTTGGCGGCGTAGCTCTAACCCCTCCATGACCGCCAACTGGGTCATATTCAAGGCTTTGGCAATCCGCCTCAAGTTGCGTTCTGAGATACCGCGTGTGTTACTGCTCCAGGCAGCAAAGCTACTCGGATCGAATCCAGTCAAGGCGGCGAGCTGGGTGTGCTTGGCGTATCGCAAATCTTCAATGGTGAGCATGGGCAGGCTCTCTTTTGAAATTTCCATATAAAATTTCCCTACTTCAGCTAAGGAATCACATGAAATTATTAGAAATTATATTTTATTATATAAAGTTCAATGAAAGCAGTATGAATCGCAGGAAGTTATGACGTATATAACGTTCGTATAATCGTGTAGTTCTCTGTTTGTGCAATTGTGAAATTTTCTGAAGCATTTCGAGAAACGTTGTTTCGTTTTAATCTCAAAGGGGCTGATTTGGCGGATAAGAGCGGACTGACGCCAACGCAAATCAGCAAGTTTCGTAATGGGGACAACCTGCGAATCGATTCGGTGGAGCGGATTTTGGGGGCATTACCAGATGAGGCGCGGCAATATATGTTGCTGCTGGTGTTGCAGCAGGATGGAGATCATGTGCCGTTGCCCTCTAGGAATGAGGAATAGAGGTGGTTTTAGTCGGTGGGGGATGTTGGCGTGAAAATTGTGCTGTTTGTTCTGGGGATAATGCTGGCTTTGGGGGTGATGTGGGTAGCTCTGACGAGTGGGGGATGGGGATGGAATTGGGTGTGAATAAAAAACCCCAGCTTGGAGCTGGGGTGGTGAAGGTTGAGTTAGGGCTAGGTTTGCTCTCGTCCTTGGATGTAGTTGGCTACGAGGTTGCGTAGCTCTAGTAAGCCTGCGGTCAATTCGTTGAGTTGCTGTTGGTTGAAGGCTTGTTGGGCATCAATGCGATCGAGAACTTCATTTTGTCGGCGATCGCGGCTTCCTGCTGCCGTTGCCATTCCTCCATCCGTTCCTGGTGTCGTTGCTGTCGCTCCCTCTCTTCTGTCTGCCATTGCTCGTGCCTTGCGATCGCGTCGTCTTGGCGATCGTTGGTGCGATCGTGCCGGAGGTTTGAGGCGGCGATTTCCAGCATTAAGGCTTCGAGTCGAGTGATGCGGCTGTTGGTGTCGTTGGTTTGGGTCATTCTCCGGGTCCCTCTCTGCGAACGAGATAGGACAGGATTGCCTCTAGTCGCTCTGTAATCCCTTCTAGCTTTGTGATGCGCTCGGCATGTCCTGAGAGGAGGCGTTGAGACTCGAAGATAAAGGATTCTAGGCGTTGCTCGGTTTTCTTTTGAGCTTCGGCTAACTGGTCGATTTTGACTGTCAATTGGTCGATCTGTAGCTGCGATCGCTGTTGTGCCAATTCCAATCGGTCTAGACCTCGGTGGGCGGATTCGGCATATCGGGCGGCGCTGCCTAATAACTCTTTGACAGTTTCAAACTCATCGCGTGTGATGTTATTCATTAAAATCTCCTGATTTCTTTACGCTGTATTTCGCCTATAAAGCTCATACCGACACAATCAGCTAATCTAATTAATGTCTCTAGGGTGATAGCTCCGGTATCGAGGGCGCGGACGATTGTGCTGCGTCTCTGGATTGGTTTGATAATCTCATCCGCCTCCAGTGATTCGATTTCACAGTACTTTCGGACGATATACTTGATCCAGTCATCGCCCCAAATGGCTTGGGCTTCTTGGGCGATCGCTTGCACCATTGCCTTTGCTTTGTCTGCGCTATTCATGCCTGGGCGTAAAGCTACAGATAGCATGATAGCTAATCCTTGTCGTAGAGGTACAAACCCAAGCCAAATCGGGCGGCTGCTCGGCGAAATGCCATTGACTCGGCATTGGAGGACAGGTCGCCGTAGGCAAGCTCTTTGGGTTCTGTGATAGGGCGATTGAATTCATCCTTGAGTAGTTGGCGGTTGGGCTTCTCGCCGATCCAAACCTCCTTATCTTCCTTCAGCACTTCAGTTCCTGTTGCCTCCCGGTAGAGGTTGCCGTTGCTGGTGGGGATGGTGAGTCTGCCTACGATGAATAGGCGATCGGTAGTGGTGTGGAGCGATCGAATCTCCCATGTCCAGCCGGGGGCGTACTTGTCGAGAATCTTGCTTGCCTCATACCAGGGTAGGTAAGGGATGTTGTTTCCTCCACGTTTTTTGATGTCTAGCACTGACTTGGGCAGTGGGCGAGATAGATCTGCGATGATCTGATCGAGGCTCCATTCTCCGGGTTGGGTGGGTGGGGTGAGTCGTTCGGTGGTTTGCATGATCGTTCTGGGGATGAAGAGAACCGGGGCACTACTCCCGGTAGAGTGCGGGTGGTGATTAAACGTCTCTAAGATGCCTTGGCTGGGCAAAGGGATAGAACCCCAGACTGACCACATGAGGATAGCTCCTGTTGAGTGGGTGTAAGGTGCGTTACGTTGCGCCAACGTACCCTACGAAACCTTGGGATTTTTATCGTTGCGCTTCACTTGTCGCTTGTCAAGCGACACTAGAATAGCATTACTCGTCTACAGTGATTGGAAAACTAGGAATGGAAATACTGATGCAGGTCACGCTAAGCGTTGATATCCCTCACTTGGGCGATCGCATTAAGGCGGCAGTTGAGGCTAGCGGCAAAAGTCCAACTGTCGTAGCGGCGATGGCTGAGATGTCGGTAGCTAACCTCTACCGCATCATGAGCGAGGAAACCAAAAGCATTCCCCGTGATACCCTCAAGCGTCTATCTGTTGTCTTGAGAATAGACTTTGATGCAGATGTAAGAGCAGCAATACTTTCAGAGATTGATTCAGAATCACCTTGATGTGTGATTTGAGCAGTTGATTCTGAATCAAAATCATAAATATCGGCGACAAACGAGAAGCAGCAGGGAGAGAAGGCAGTTGGCGATCGCCTAAAGTTAGCGACCATAAAAGAGACTCCTAGTTTTGGCGTGGGGTCATGGAGACTGAGGGGTAACTGGTCCTTACCCCTTGGTCTTTTGCAACGCTTATTTAGTCGTTGCGTTGAAGCTCTTAAACTGCCTCGGTAACGGCGATTGCAGGCGTATAGGCGATCGCATGGTAAATTTGCGCTTTCATCTCGGCGATGGTGGCGCAAACATCTTTGTTGATGGCTTGGGGGGTGCACCCGATGGCGGCGGCTAGATCTTTGGTAGTTTGCATGATTCTTTGATGAGTTGAAAAGCCTGGAATAGGTGATCGAAGGTTTGACCGTGGTGAAGGCGACCCTTGCGGTATCTGCGAAGCAGCACGCGCTCACCCAGTCGATAGCCCCGTTGATAGTGGGGGTTGATATAGGCAGGCGGACGGTCGAGGCGACCATCGCGGTAGCCCAGGTCTTCTAGGTTTAGATCGGGATCTGTCAGCATCTGGGTTGTTCATATTGCTCCGTAACGGTTGTAGTAACGATTCAGAACTGTTTCAGAAACGATTCAACACTGTTTCTGAATTTAAGATATTTTAGGCTTATCACCATTTCATTGTAATTGCAATGCAATAGTGAATTAGCTTGGTGAAAATGTGATGTAATTGCGATGGAATCAACAGAGAATGGGTATGGTTAATGCGGCAGAGTCTATGGCTCCAGAACGAAATCAAATTACAGTTACGCTCTCTGATAAAGCAATGGAGGAATATCGCCTTGTTGCTCAGTGGCTCAATATGCCAGTGGCTACTTTGATGCGGCAGGCGCTAGAGGAACATCATCAGTCGCCTAGTTTTGGTGCATTGGTGCGGCGTGCCAAGGAAGGCAAGGTTCAGGAGGAGAAGTAGTTTCCACCAAACCCAGTAAAATAAACATATCCAGATTTTGCTTCAAACGATGTCTTTAACCGTTCAAGATTTGCAGCAGCTACAGTCTGAGCATCCCGACTGGAGGATGGAGCTGGTCAATGGTGAAATTATTGTCATGAGTCCGTCTGGGTATGAGTCGGAAGAGGTAGCGTCGCGGGTTGTGATTAAGATGGGCAGTTGGGTGGATGAGCGGCGCTTAGGAAGGATTACGGGTTCTAGTGCGGGGTTTGTCTTGCCCAACTCTGATACTCGCGCCCCAGATGTTTCCTTTGTGTTGGCAGAGCGCTTGCGTCGCAGTCCCCGATCGTTTGCTGAACTGGCTCCTGATTTGATGGTGGAAGTAAAATCACCCACTGATAGTGCCAGGAAACTGGAGGGGAAGATCCTTGATTTTCTGGCATTGGGTACGAAAGTTGGGATTTTGATCAATCCTGACAATCGCACCGTTAGGGTTTATCGCACTGGAGAGGCTACTGTGACGTTGCAGGATGGGGAGATGCTGACGATCCCTGAGTTGCTGCCGGGGTGGGAAGTAGCTGTGTCTGATTTGTGGTCGCCTGTGTTTGAGTAGATCGGGGGACAAAGCGTGAGGGCAACACTATGTCGAACTATGAACAGGACTTCTACGGCTGGACACAGGAACAGGTGGTGCTGCTAAGACA
>JAAUSV010000429.1 GCA_012032525.1 Leptolyngbyaceae cyanobacterium SL_7_1 | reverse complement strand
CAATGCGAATCGGACGGGCGAGGGTGGCGATCATGGACGGTACAGTAGGATTCTAAAATAACAAAGTGTAAAGCAAACAGCCGTGTTCATGCATAGACCAGCTTAGCGCAGTCAGTACCCTCTCGACGCCAACAATTCCCAGATTTCCTGCTCCCCCATGCCCAGCTTCTACACCGAAATTGAAATTAATGCGCCCCGATCGCTCGTTTGGTCTGCCCTGGTTTCCAAACGGGAGTGGCTACGTTGGAATACATTTCTCTACGATCTAGACCCCGATCGCCCCTTTGCTAAAGGGCAATCTACCTTGCTCTCGATGCGGCGAGTCCCCGGTGATGAGGAAACAGAATTTAAAGCCTTGATTGCTCTGATGCAACCGGAGGTGTGTTTGCGCTGGGTTTATTCTGCACCAGGATTTAGAAGTGAGCATGTGTTTGAGTTGCAGGATATTGGAGTCGATCGCACCAAATACACGCATCAGGAAAAAATTGCGGGGGCTTTGTCCAAAGTGTTTCTGCCCTTCATCCGTCAAGACGAACAACAGGGAATGAAACGCATGGCATGGGAGCTGAAACAGTACGCGGAGCGCGGCGGACAGCGCAGCAGACGCAATCGATGGTCTGGTAATCGATGAGCCAAACCCATCAAGACTTGATTTGTTGAATTGCAGCCGCCACCTGCTCTGTCACCTGTGATGGCAGGGGCACATAACCCAGTTCTTCGCTAAAGGCTTGTCCCTCCGTTAACCCCCATTGCATCACATCCCGCAGAACGTTGGCTTTGTTGGGGTCATCGTAGGTCTTGTAGGCTAATAACCAACTGTAGGTGACGATCGGGTATGCCTCTGCTCCGTCTGGATCGGGAATTATTACTCGCAAATCATCGGGAAGCGCAACTGAGTTAATTACCGCCGCCATGGAAGCTGGGGTGGGTAAAACAGAGTTACCTGCTTTGTTTTCGAGGGCAGCGATCGCCATTTGCAACTGTTTGGCATAGCTATATTCCACGTAGCCAATCGTGCCTTGGGCTTGTTGAATTTGGGCACTGACGCCAGCATTGGATTTAATTCCCACACCAGTTTTCCACTCTACGTTCAACCCTGTGCCCATCTGTTGTTGCCATTCAGGGCTAATCGCATTCAGGTGGTTGGTAAAAGCGGCGGTGGTGCCGCTGCCATCAGACCGATACACAACCGTAATGGGTAGATCGGGCAGGGTGATATCTGGATTTGCCGCCGTTAGAGTTGAATCATTCCACTGGGTAATCTTGCCCAGAAAAATATCCACCAATGCCTGTCGCGACAGCCTTAAGCCGCTTTCGATGCCGGGTAAATTATACGCCACTGCCACACTGCCTGCGGTGACGGGGAGCATGACCACGCCCCGTTCAACTTGGGCAATTTCCTCATCCGTTAAGGGAACATCGCTGCCGCCAAAGTCGATCGTTTCCGAGATGACTTGCTGAATCCCCACCGCACTGCCCGTGGGCTGATAATTAATCTGCACCTCCGGATGTTGCTTGCTATATTCACTAAACCAGCGTTGATAGAGAAACAGGGGAAAGGTTGCGCCCGTACCGTTGAGCAGCACCGTTGTTGCCGCCGGAGAAGATGCCGCATTCGGGGAACTAGAGGGAGGTTGCGCTTGACACCCAATCACCCAAAGCGCACTGGTAACTAGAATTGCCACGAACTGATACAAAAACCAACGTCGATGCCTCATGCCACTCCCTCTAACACGGTTATATTCCCAGCAAATTGGTTATTTCACACAAACACCGCTAATCGCTAATCAAGCCGTACATCGCTCCTTACCAATTTGTTGCTCACATTGGGCTTTTTCCGCCGCTGTTAAGTCCTCCCACTTGAGATCGCGGCGAATGGTAATGCCGTTGTGTCCAGTGATGAATCGGGGGAGTTGGGCGTGGTCGATCGGCTGCAACGTCTGCATTTCATAGGTCGTGTAGGTGCTCAAGTTGGGAGAATCAAGCATGACATCAATCACCGTTACGGCTTTCCACGGGGGCAGATCGCTGTTGAGCAGGGGGCGAGGACCCGATCCCAAAATGCCCGTGTGCAATAGTTGCAACGTGCCTCGGTGGGCGGGGAAATAGCCGTGATCGTGACCACTGATGTGGGTGTGAACGTTGTATTTTTCTAGCATTGCCCGCAATTGATCGGCATTTTGCATCACCTCGCCCGGTTCATCTCGCCCAACTGTGATGGCATACAGCGGCAAATGTCCTAGCAAAATTCGCATCTTTGCCTGCTGTGCCTCAGGGCTGGCAAGGGCTTGTTCGACCCACGCCAACTTATCGGGAGGAATGATATTGGACGATCCATCCCAGGAGATGAAAAAGATATCGTTGAACTTGAAGGTGAAGTAGAAGGGGTAATCGGTGCGATCGACAAACTCTACTCCCGGATCATGGGCTGGGTCAAGCCAAAACTGCGCTGCCACATCCCGTTCCTGCTGAAACAAAAATGCCCCACCCACCCCCTGAGCACTGGAGGCATCGTGGTTGCCCAAGGTAAAGCCATAGGGGAGTTTGGCTTGTCGCAAGGGAGCGGCAACGTGTTGATCAAACGCTGACCACATAGCATTTAATTGGTCGGGCGATAGGGAAATATCTTGCCCTGCCACCATGTCGCCACTACACAACACCATATCGGGTTGCCAAAAGGGAAGCAGCGTCACCACCTTATCTACATCTGGATCGTAGTCGGTGGAACCATAGGAACTATTGAGATCGCTAAACACCACAAAGCGGACATCGCCACGGGGGGGATTGAATAATCCACCGCTGACACTGGCAGCGATCGCTTCTGTTTCCGCAGGTAACTCAGCCGCCGCCGCAACAGAGGGAGAACTTTCCACCGCGATCGACGGTTGGGGTTCAGGCGTAGCCGATTGACGAGTGGCAAGTTGGGCACAAGCGATACCAACGCTAAGAACTAAGCCAGCAATCAGAATAGGAAGAAACCGTCGCCAACGCATGACTGTTTGTCTGTGAGAGAACTACAGGGATAACCATACCGCATCATCTAGCGATTAGCAGTTAATCCAATGTGCACATTGATGGCTAAAATGCCTATTCTCTTGTGGGATGGGCATCTTGCCCGCCCGGACTGGGCGGGCAGGATGCCCACCCCGCAAGGCATTAGATGAATGCGCACACCGCATGATTAGCAGTTAGCGATTAGCCAACAGCCATAGCCAAGCCATTCGCAATTCGGTAGTCCTACACTCGTAATGATTTTTGTGGTGCGGGCTGCGCCCGCACCACCAAAAATCATTACTTGAATACCACTACCCGCAATCCATAAACCCGATCGCTATGATTAAAACACGCCGAGATAGGATTCAGCGCAATGGATCAACTGATTGGTCAGGTTCTACACGATCGCTATTGCATCCAAACCTTACTGGGACGAAAAACGGGGCGGCGGACGTTTCTCGCCACCGATTGGCAAACGCAATCGCCAGTTGTCGTCAAGCTACTGCTGTTTGGTGCCGATTTTAGTTGGGATGATTTAAAGCTGTTTGAGCGGGAGGCGGAGACGCTGAAGGCGTTGGATCATCCGGCGATTCCTCGCTATCTCGATTCCTTCGAGATTGAGACGGAATTGGGCAAGGGGTTTGCGCTGGTGCAGAGCTATATCCAGGCGCGATCGCTGCAAGAGTGGATGCAGTCGGGGCGCACCTTTAGTGAGGCAGAACTGAGGGCGATCGCCGAAGAGTTGCTGACGATTCTAAACTACCTGCACACCCGTCAACCCGCTGTGGTGCATCGTGACATTAAACCAAGCAATATTTACTGGGAGTCGCAGAGACAGAAACCGGATTTCCAGAGGATGACGCGGCTGAATCGGTGTATCTGG
>JAAUSV010000026.1 GCA_012032525.1 Leptolyngbyaceae cyanobacterium SL_7_1 | reverse complement strand
ATGGTGGCGGCGAGGGTCGTGCTCCCATTGGACGGTCGGGTCCAGTCACGCCATGGGGTAAACCGGCGCTTGGTTACAAGACCCGCAAGAAGAAGAAACTCAGCAACAGCATGATTGTTCGACGCCGGCGTCGAACCTCTAAACGGGGTCGGGGTGGTCGTGACGCCTAGTTAATGAGTTGTCTAGAGCCATTTATCCACTGTCTTTTGATTAAAAGGTTGACGTTATTATGTCTCGCTCCTTAAAAAAAGGTCCATTTGTTGCAGACCATCTGATGAAGAAGGTTGAAACCCTTAATTTGAAGGGGGAGAAGCAAGTGATTAAAACCTGGTCACGGGCTTCTACTGTGTTACCCCAGATGATTGGGCACACGATCGCTGTTCACAACGGTCGTCAGCATGTTCCGGTGTACGTCACCGAGCAAATGGTTGGGCACAAATTGGGCGAGTTTGCCCCTACCCGAACCTTCCGGGGTCACGCTAAAAGTGACAAGAAGGCTCGTCGTTAACCTGTCAGTCACACTGCTGCTAGCAACAGACTAGTAGCACTGAGGAGAAACCTATGCCGATTATCACTGCTGATGAAGTTAAAGCCGTTGCTCGTTACATTCGGATGTCACCCCACAAGGTGCGGCGAGTCCTAGATCAAATTCGAGGACGGTCTTATCGAGAAGCCTTGATTATCTTAGAGTTTATGCCCTACCGCGCTTGTGAACCTGTGCTGAAGGTGTTGCGATCGGCAGTGGCAAACGCTGAGCACAACGAGGGGTATTCTCCCGCAGACCTAATGATTACCCAAGCCTTTGCGGATCAAGGTCCCGTGTTAAAGCGATATCGACCCAGAGCACAGGGACGAGCCTATCAAATTCGTAAACCAACTTGTCACATCACGATTGCCGTTGGACTTGCACCCGATAGTGATGACTAAATTAAGCCCTTAAATAGAATCGCTCTATATCCGCTTTGTTATTAATCTGCTACTGCCTGTATTGCACGAGGACGTATTGTGGGACAAAAGATTCATCCAACTGGTTTTCGCTTAGGCATCACTCAAGAGCATCGCTCTCGCTGGTTTGCCGATTTTAGCCGCTACCCCGATCTACTGAAGGAAGATCATATCATTCGTGATTACGTCGCCAAAAATCTCAATAGTGCTGGGATTTCGGAAGTCCGAATTGAGCGAAAAGCTGATCAGATCGATTTGGAAGTCCGAACAGCTCGTCCAGGTGTGGTTGTAGGACGTGGTGGTGCCGGAATCGAAGCACTGCGGGTCGGACTACAGCAGGTACTAAAGAGTAGCGATCGCCAAATTCGGATAAACGTTGTCGAGGTGGTTCGCCCCGACGCGGATGCTGCTTTGATCGCTGAGTATGTTGTTCAGCAGCTTGAGCGTCGGGTATCATTTCGCCGAGTTGTGCGACAAGCCATTCAGCGGGCACAGCGAGTCGGTGTACAAGGCATCAAGATTCAAGTGAGTGGTCGGTTGAACGGGGCAGAGATTGCTCGAACGGAAGCTACCCGAGAAGGAAAAGTCCCTCTACATACGTTACGGGCTGATATTGATTACTGTTATCGAACGGCACAAACCATTTATGGAGTGTTAGGGATCAAAGTTTGGATCTTCAAGGGTGAAATCATTCCTGGACAGGAAGAGCCAGCCCCAACCGCTGCCAACGCTCAACCACGTCGTCGGCAGCAAAGACGCCGTCAGCAGTTTGAAGATCGTTCAAATGAGGAGTAACGGTAAGTCAGTGACACATTCATTACTTACTTGACACCAGGTTAAAAGGAACCAGCCATGTTAAGTCCTAGAAGAACAAAATTTCGTAAGCAGCAACGGGGGCGCATGAAGGGGCAGGCAACCCGTGGCAACACACTCAACTTTGGTGAGTTTGCCTTGCAAGCCCAAGAGCCTGCCTGGATAACAGCACGTCAGATTGAGGCGAGCCGGCGTGCCATGACCCGCTACATCCGTCGAGGTGGGAAAATTTGGATTCGGATTTTCCCTGATAAGCCAATTACCATGCGCCCAGCAGAAACTCGGATGGGATCGGGTAAGGGTAATCCAGAGTTTTGGGTGGCAGTCGTCAAGCCTGGACGGATTTTGTTTGAAATCGATGGTGTGCCAGAGGCAACTGCTCGTGAAGCCATGCGTCTTGCCCAATATAAGTTACCAATCAAAACAAAGTTCATTATGCGTGAAGCGGAGGAGTCGTAGTTATGGCTCTGCCTAAAATCGATGACATTCGAGAGTTGAGTGATCAAGAGCTAAACGATCAAATCATCGCCATCAAGAAGAAATTGTTTCAACTGCGTTTTCAAAAAGCAACCCGACAAACAGTTCAGCCTCACCAATTCAAGCACGCACGTCATCGTCTAGCCCAGTTGATGACAATCGAGCAAGAGCGAAAGTTGGCAGTCAACAATTCAGCAACGGTTACCTCAGAGGAGTAGGGCGCAATGGCAATTAAAGAACGAGTCGGACTGGTAATCAGCGACAAGATGGAAAAAACTGTTGTTGTGGCAGTGGAGAATCGTGCTCCCCACCCTAAATACCGCAAGATTATGGTGCGTACTAAGCACTACAAGGTTCACGATGAGGAGAATCAGTGCAAAGTAGGCGATCGGGTTCGTATTCAAGAAACACGTCCTCTCAGTCGTACTAAGCGCTGGACTGTAATCAATATTATTAATGCCGCGTCGAATGTGTAGGCAAGGAGATCCCATTCCATGATTCAACAAGAAACCTACCTCAACGTGGCAGATAACAGTGGTGCCCGCAAACTCATGTGTATTCGAGTACTTGGGGGGAACCGCCGTTATGCAGGCGTAGGTGATGTAGTCATCGCCGTAGTCAAAGATGCCATTCCTAATATGGCAGTCAAAAAGTCTGATGTGGTGCGAGCCGTAATTGTGCGTACCAAAAAGGGACTACGACGAGATAGTGGCATGAGCATTCGCTTTGATGATAATGCTGCGGTCATTATCAATGCCGAAGGTAATCCCAGAGGAACCCGAGTGTTCGGACCAGTGGCACGGGAATTGCGCGACAAAAACTTTACCAAAATTGTTTCTCTAGCTCCGGAGGTACTGTAATGAGAGCCTCTGCTCCTGTTCGCTTTAAGATGCACGTCAAGAAGGGTGACACCGTTCAAGTGATTACTGGTCAAGATAAGGGAAAAGTTGGCGAGGTATCCCAAACCTTCCCCAAGACAAGCAAAGTCATTGTCAAGGGAGTCAACATTCGTACCAAGCATGTCAAGCCGACCCAAGAGGGGGAATCGGGTCAGATCATTACAACCGAATTTCCCATTCATAGCTCTAATGTCATGCTCTATTCCACTAAGCAAAAGGTGGCAAGCCGCATTTGTTACACCATGACCTCAGAAGGGCGCAAGGTGAGAATGTTAAAGAAGACTGGTGAAATCATCGACTGAGATTGAAAGATTTGAAGCACTTGACTGATCAGATGTATTTATATCCCTGACACCGACCAGGGAAGTTTTGAGGAAAATCACTATGGCAGAACGATTAAAAACGCTGTACCAGGAGAAAGTTGTTCCAAAGCTAATGGAACAGTTTCAATATCAAAACATTCACCAGGTTCCCAAAATTGTTAAGGTGACGGTCAACCGAGGAATGGGAGAAGCTGCCCAGAATGCCAAATCTTTAGAAGCATCTTTGGCAGAAATCGGTATTATCACTGGACAAAAGCCAGTGGTGACACGGGCGAAAAAGGCGATCGCGGGCTTCAAAATCCGCAAGGGAATGCCCGTTGGTATCATGGTCACCCTCAGGGCTGATCGAATGTACACCTTCCTCGATCGCTTGATCAATCTATCCTTACCTCGAATTCGAGACTTTCGAGGGGTTAGCCCCAAAAGTTTTGATGGACGAGGCAACTACACCTTGGGTGTTCGAGAGCAACTGATTTTCCCTGAGATCAGTTACGACAGTATCGATCAAATCCGGGGAATGGACATTTCAATTATTACCACTGCAAACACTGACGAAGAAGGTCGCGCCCTATTAAAAGAAATGGGAATGCCCTTCAGAGATAATTGAGGCAGTTTGACGAAGAGGAAACTATGGCGTCTAACGACACGATCGCAGATATGTTAACCCGCCTCCGGAATGCTACCATGGCGCGGCACCAGACCACGGAAGTTCCATCCACTAAAATGACTCGTAGCATCGCTAAAGTGTTGCGAGATGAGGGGTTTATTGGTGATTTCACTGAATCAGGTGAAGGTGCTAAGAAAACCCTAGTGATTGCTTTAAAGTACAAGGGCAAAAATCGTCGCCCCATCATCAATACACTCAAGCGTGTCAGCAAACCCGGTTTGCGAGTTTACTCAAACCGTAAAGAATTGCCCAGGGTTTTGGGGGGCATTGGTATTGCGATTATTTCCACCTCCAGCGGCATCATGACTGACCGAGACGCTCGCCGCCAAGGGTTGGGAGGAGAAGTGTTGTGCTACGTTTGGTAGTCTCTTCGATCGCCAAAATACTTGATTTGGTTGTAGTAGGGTCTCTCAAGCTAACCCCGTTGTCAGGAGTTCATTATGTCTCGTATTGGTAAACGTCCCATCTCGCTTCCCGCCAAGGTCACTGTGGCGATTGATGGTCAACAGGTAACGGTTAAAGGACCCAAGGGTGAACTGTCGCGTGTTATTCCCTCTGAAGTCGAGATTATTCAGGAGGGAGATACGTTAATCGTTGCGCGTCGTAATGAATCGCGTGCAGCACGGCAACGTCACGGTTTATCTCGCACCCTTGTTGCCAATATGGTGGAGGGAGTCTCGCAAGGGTTTCAACGTCGATTGGAGATACAGGGGATTGGTTACAGGGCGCAGGTTCAAGGTCGGAGCCTAAATTTGACAGTAGGCTATAGCCATCCCGTCCAGATCACACCGCCCGATGGGATTCAAGTTGCTGTAGAAAACAACACAAACGTGGTTGTTAGCGGTATTGATAAGGAAATTGTCGGAAATATTGCCGCTCAGATCCGGGCGGTACGACCTCCAGAACCTTACAAAGGTAAGGGCATTCGATTTTCGGGAGAGGTCGTTCGACGCAAGGCTGGTAAGGCAGGGAAGAAATAATTATGAAGTTGACACGCAAGGAATCCGTTCGGCGACGACATGGGCGAATCAGACGGCAAGTGATTGGTACAGCCGAGCGTCCTCGCTTGGCTGTCTTCCGTTCTAATCAGCATATTTATGCTCAAGTCATTGACGATACCGCACATCACACCCTAGTGGCGGCTTCAACCGTTGATCCTGAGTTAAAAACAGCTCTAGAAACTGGTTCAAACTGTGAGGCTTCAGCCAAGGTGGGGCAGTTGATTGCTCAGCGATCGCTGGCTAAGGGCATTAGTCAGGTGGTCTTTGATCGAGGCGGCAATCTTTATCATGGGCGAGTCAAAGCCTTGGCTGATGCTGCTCGTGAAGGCGGACTGAATTTCTAGTTGGTTTGAGTTAGGTGAAGACACACCGTCATAAGGCACTTTAGATAAGGACATAGATCATGGCAAAAGGTCGTAAAGGCGCTCGTACCCGTGAAAAAGAACCAGAATGGCAAGAGCGCGTCGTCCAAATCCGTCGAGTGACCAAAGTGGTCAAAGGCGGAAAAAAATTAAGCTTTCGCGCCATCGTGATCGTAGGCAATGAGCGAGGTCAAGTTGGCGTTGGAGTTGGTAAGGCGAGTGACGTAATTGGCGCGGTTCGCAAAGGGGTTGTGGACGGTAAAAAGCATTTGGTCGAAGTTCCCCTGACCAAATCAAACTCCATCCCTCATCCAGTCAATGCCAGCGGCGGCGGAGCCAAAGTAATGATGCGCCCAGCAGCACCGGGAACAGGGGTAATCGCAGGGGGAGCAGTGCGGACAGTGTTGGAACTAGCTGGAGTCCGCAATGTTTTGGCAAAGCAGCTAGGTTCAGGAAATCCCCTAAATAATGCTAGAGCAGCGGCTAAAGCACTAGCAGCGCTAAGGACGTTCTCTGAAGTGGCAGAGGAGCGAGGCGTTGCCGTTGAAAACTTGTACGGTTAATCACTCGTCCAAATTTCATTATTTCAGATTAGCTCTAACCTGCAAGTTGAGAGATCTCCCCAGTAACTTTTATGTTTGAGTGAGCAAAACGATGAGACTATCCGATGCAATGCCCCAACAAGGGTCTCGTAAACGTCGCCGCCGAGTGGGTCGTGGAATTTCTGCGGGACAAGGTGCGAGCTGCGGATTTGGAATGCGCGGTCAAAAGTCGCGATCGGGGCGAGGTACTCGTCCAGGATTTGAAGGAGGGCAATTGCCACTCTATCGTCGAATCCCCAAGTTAAAGCACTTCACTGTGATCAACCGACAGCAATACACTACGATTAACGTAGACGATTTAGCCTCCTTAGCACCCAATACCGAAGTGACCCTTGCTTCTTTGATAGACGTTGGAATTATCACGACGGATGATGGTCCGCTGAAAGTTTTAGGAGATGGGGCTCTCTCCGTACCTTTGGTGGTCTTTGCGGCAGCATTTACAGCGTCAGCAAGGGCAAAAATTGAAGGGGCCGGAGGACGATGGGAGTTGTTAGGAAGCACCATCCCTAATGAGGGTGAATCGGTTTCCAGTGCCAGCGACTAGATTACATCCTGTTTGATTGTTGCTCCGTAGAGGTATTCCACATTATGGTCGTTAGTCGAGACAAAAATCCAACAGCGCAAGAAACTTTTCTGCAAATGGCACAAGCGGCTGGTTTGAGAGGGCGCTTGTTAGTCACGATCGGACTTTTGATCCTCGTACGATTGGGGATATTTATTCCAGTGCCAGGAATCGATCGAGCAGCTTTTCAACAGGGTCTAGAAACAAGTGGATTAGGAAATTTGATTGGATTTCTTGATATTTTTGCTGGCGGTGGTATTTCGGCATTAGGTATTTTTGCTTTGGGCATTTTGCCTTACATCAATGCGTCGATTATCCTTCAGCTACTTACAGCCGCCTTGCCCAGCCTAGAAAATCTCCAAAAGAATGAAGGAGAAGCGGGGCGCCGAAAAATTTCTCAGATCACGCGTTGGGTGGCGCTAGTTTGGGGAGTCATTCAGAGTCTGGGGATTGCGCTCTTCATCAATAGTGCTGGCTACGCAGAAAGCTCAGGACCTATTTTTGTTATCCAGACCATGCTGGCATTAACGGCAGGATCAATGTTTGTCATGTGGGTGGGTGAGGTGATCACAGAGCGAGGAATTGGTAATGGGGCGTCGCTGCTCATCTTCCTTAGCATTGTTTCGACCCTACCTCGGTCATTGGGTCAAACTGTTGATCTGGCTCAAGCAGGCGATCGAAGCTTGGTAGGTGGAATTATTATCCTATTGCTAGTTTTTCTAGCAATGATTGTGGGAATTGTCTTTGTTCAAGAGGGGACTCGACGTATTCCAATTATCTCTGCCCGACGACAGGTCGGACGCCGTCTTTATCTAGAGAAGAGCAGCTACCTGCCTTTACGGCTCAACCAAGGTGGCGTCATGCCCATTATTTTTGCATCAGCCGTTCTATTTTTACCCGCCTCCCTGCTTCAGTTTTTCCCCAACAATGAGTTGTTGGGACGTATCATCAACAACTATCTCAGCCCTGGAAGTTGGGTTTACGTCGTTGTCTATTTAACTCTCATCCTTTTCTTTAGCTATTTCTACGCATCGCTAGTAGTGAATCCTGTTGATTTGGCGCAAAATCTGAAGAAAATGGGTTCAAGCGTTCCTGGAATTAGACCAGGGAAGGCAACTAGCGAATATATTGAGCGGGTGCTGAATCGTCTGACGTTCCTGGGAGCTATTTTTCTCGGAATGGTGGCTATTATTCCCACAGCCGTCGAGAGCGCAACCAACGTCACCACTTTTAGGGGTTTGGGTGCAACGTCACTCCTCATTTTAGTGGGGGTAGCGATCGACACCGCAAAGCAAATTCAAACCTATGTGATCTCCCAACGTTATGAAGGGATGGTGAAGCAGTAGTGACGCGACTCATTTTTCTTGGACCCCCCGGAGCTGGGAAAGGCACTCAGGCAAGCAAGCTGGCAAAAGATTGTCAAATCCCTCACATTTCAACAGGGGATATTTTGAGAGCTGCCGTTTCTCAAAAGACCGACCTGGGAATGAAAGCCCAAAGCTACATGGAGCGGGGTGAATTAGTACCCGACCAATTGATTCTAGATTTGGTGCGCGATCGCCTCAGTCAGTCCGATGCTTCAAACGGTTGGATTTTAGATGGATTTCCCCGCACTGTTAATCAAGCAACTTTTCTAGAGCAACTCCTTAGCCGCATCAATCAGATTTGCGAATGTGTTGTCAACTTTGACGTGCCCGATGAAATAGTAGTCAGTCGTATGCTTGAGCGAGGACAGCGTGAGCATCGGAGCGATGATACAGAAGAGACAATTCGTAGGCGGCTTGAGGTCTATCGAGAGCAGACTCAACCGTTGATTGATTTTTATCGAGATCGGCAACAGTTGGTTTCAGTGGATGGGAGTCGAGCGATCGAGCAGGTTACCGAAAATCTAAAGCAAATCGTTCATCCGTAGGTGAACTCCTCAAAAGACGCTAGGGTTATGTTCCGATATTGTCTCCAAACTATTTTTAATAAACATTTGTTAGCCTTTAAGTAGATTGTTGAAAATAGTTCGTGTCAAGTGGTTGATTTTTGACCGAGTTAAGCCCAGCTCAGTTTAACTTGTAGGGATTGGTACAGTAGATACTTTTAGCAAGGGAGAATTATCTTGTCAAAACAAGATTTGATTGAAATGGAAGGAACGGTTACAGATTCTCTTCCAAATGCAATGTTCAGGGTAGATCTGGACAACGGATTTAATGTATTGGCACACATTTCCGGAAAGATTCGCCGTAACTACATCAAGATCCTGCCAGGCGATCGGGTCAAGGTAGAGTTAACCCCCTACGACCTAACAAAAGGTCGGATCACCTATCGGCTGCGCAAGAAATAGAGTGGTTAACTAATTAGTTCAGTTGGTCAAAGTATTTATGGAGAGCATTTTTGTTTATTTAGGCGCACGCGTCAAGATATATATTTTATACTTGAATAATGTATTTTTAACTGCTAAGATATTAGGTTTGTAATCTAGAGGCGTTTTATGAAGGTGCGGGCGTCCGTTCGGAAAATCTGTGAGAAGTGTCGCGTGATTCGTCGGCGCGGTAGAGTGATGGTCATTTGCGCTAACCCAAAGCACAAACAGCGCCAAGGGTAGTTCGGAGAACGCTTTCGCTATGCCTTGCCCATTAGCGATAGTTTTAACAACAGCATAAACAGTAGTTCTGGAAGAGGTGAAACGTGGCACGAATTGCCGGAGTAGACCTGCCACGCGATAAGCGTGTTGAGATCGGTCTAACTTATATTTATGGAATTGGATTGACTCGATCGAAGCAAATTTTAGCGGCGACTGGTGTTAACCCAGATACTCGAATCAAAGATCTAAGTGATGCCGACGTGGCGACGCTTAGAGAAGCTGTTGAAAATGACTACGAGGTTGAGGGTGACTTAAGGCGGCTTGAAGCTCTAAACATCAAGCGATTAATGGACATCGGCACCTACCGAGGTCGTCGCCATCGAGCAGGATTACCTGTACGGGGTCAGCGTACCCGCACTAATGCTCGGACTCGTCGTGGTGGACGGCGGACAGTGGCAGGTAAGAAGAAAGCTCCCGGTAAGAAGTAATCAATCTTGCCCTTTCTCAGAAGAGCGATTGGTTACTGCTCTCTTGCTCCTCTTGGCTCTTTCTACTTGATTTCAACAGCTAACATTTATTTGATCAATACACTATGGCACGACAACCAACCAAAAAAACCGGGGCGAAGAAGTCCAAACGGCATGTTCCCAATGGGGTTGCCCATATCCAGTCAACCTTCAACAACACCATTGTCACAATTACTGATGCTAATGGTGAGGCGATTTCTTGGGCCTCTGCTGGTTCTAGTGGATTTAAAGGTGCCAAGAAGGGAACCCCCTACGCTGCTCAAACTGCATCTGAGAATGCGGCTCGTCGAGCAATCGATCAAGGAATGCGGCAGATTGAGGTTTTAGTGAGTGGTCCTGGCGCAGGTCGAGAAACGGCAATTCGTGCGTTGCAAGGGGCTGGTTTAGAAATTACTTTGATTCGTGATGTCACCCCGATTCCCCACAACGGTTGCCGTCCGCCCAAGCGGCGACGGGTGTAGTCACTATTGTGCGTATCCTTTATTGTCTACCTGCTTTGAAGAGGGCGCGGAAGCACATTTGATTAGGCAGAGGGGCAGATTCGTTGGTATGAGAGCAACATAAAGGCTAGATACTAGCAATTACGAGTTGCTGATTAGGTTAAGGACAAGGGAGGTTGGGCGATGGCACAGTTTCAGGTCGAGTGCATAGAGTCGGATACTGGGATCGATCAAGGATTGTACAGTCGGTTTGTCATAGAGCCGTTGGATCGAGGTCAAGGGATTACTGTCGGTAATTCTTTGCGCCGCGTATTGCTCTCCAATCTTGAAGGGGCTGCCGTTACAGCAGTACGCATCGCGGGTGTTACCCACGAGTTTATGACGATTCCGGGTGTTCGGGAAGATGTTTTAGACATCTTGTTGAACATGAAGGAGATTGTGTTGAAGAGTTATTCGTCCCAACCTCAAATTGGGCGATTACGCATTGAGGGACCCGTTACTGTGACGGCTGAGTCATTTGAGCTGCCCTCTGAGGTAGAAATTATTGACCCAACTCAGTACGTGGCTACGGTAGCAGCCGGGGCAACCTTAGAGATGGAGTTTCGGATTGAAACCGGGGTTGGATATCGAGCTATCGAGCGAGGACGAGATGAAACCTCTGCTTTGGATTTCTTGCAAATTGACTCGATTTTTATGCCTGTGCGCAAGGTCAATTACAGTGTGGAAGACGCTAGGGTTGGGGGTTCCCTAGAGAAGGATCGGTTGATTATCGAGATCTGGACAAACGGTAGTTTGACGCCTGAGGAGGCACTCAGTCAGGCGGCTAATATTTTGGTTGATCTCTTCAACCCCCTCAAAGATATTACCTTTGAGCAATTGGAGAAGGATTTCCAAGACGACGAAGACCCGCATCAAACCATTCCGATCGAAGAGTTGCATCTCTCAGTTCGTGCCTATAACTGCTTGAAGCGAGCGCAGATCAATTCAGTGGCTGACCTGTTAGATTACACCCAAGAAGATCTTCTAGAGATTAAAAACTTTGGAGCAAAATCGGCGGAAGAGGTAATTCAAGCTCTACAAGATCGGTTGGGCATTACTCTCCCCCACGAGAAGTCTCCCAAGCCCAGTTAATTACCTCTATTGGACGTCTGGCGATTTCGACTGATTGTTCATCCATTTATTGTTTGTTATTTAATGGTTCATAGTTATGCGTCACCGTTGTCGTGTTCATCAACTCAGTAAACCCGCGGATCAACGTCGCGCCCTCCTTAGGGCACTGACGACTGAGCTGATCCGCAATGGTCGGATTACAACCACTCGGACTAGGGCAAAGGCTGTCCGTTCGGAGGTCGATCGCATGATTACCTTGGCAAGGATGGCTCTTTATCGGCTCGTCGGCAAGCCCTAGGCTATGTTTACGACAAACAGTTGGTTCATGCTTTATTTGAGCAAGCTCCTGCTCGCTATGCCGATCGCAATGGTGGTTATACCCGCGTCTTGCGCACAATCAACCGTCGCGGCGACAACGCTGAGATGGCAATCATTGAATTGACGTAAGGTAGGATTGAGCGCTGGTGATTGCTTCGTTAAAGGCTATTGATGATTCGGCTAGTCCCGAAACAGTTCAGCGGGTTGCCCTAGTGATTCAATACTTGGGCACCCACTTTCATGGCTGGCAACGGCAACCGCGCCATCGTACTGTGCAGGAGGAGATTGAACAGGTTTTATCTTCTGTCCTCAAGCGTCCAGTAACTTTGCATGGAGCAGGGAGAACAGATGCAGGGGTGCATGCGGCGGCTCAAGTTGCTCATTTTGATGCTCCAATCCTAATTCCTGCGCATCGATGGGCAGATATTTTGAACCATCGTTTGCCTAGTGACATTGTTATTCGGGCTTCGGCTAAGGTCGATCGCCAGTGGCACGCTCGGTTTTCTGCCTTGTGGCGTCGTTACCGCTATACGATCTACACAGATGCCCGTCCTAATTTATTTCTGCAAGCCTCAACATGGCATTATTACCATGGCTGTCTAGATGAAACGTTGATGCAAGCGGCTCTTAACCCTCTAATTGGACGCCATCACCTGGCGGCTTTTCACCGGGCAGGTTCTAGTCGTAAGCATTCTTGGGTTGAGGTGCAGGACGCTGCTTGTATTCGTCGAGGCTCGTTGATTCAGATTGAGTTGCAGGCAAACGGATTTTTGTATGGGATGGTGCGCTTGCTGGTGGGATTGTTAGCGGAGGTGGGGCGGGGATGGCGATCGCCGGAGCATTTCACCTCGATCTGGCAAGAGCAACGACGCGATCAGGTGAAATACGCTGCTCCTCCCAATGGGTTGTGTTTACTGCGAATTGGTTATCCAGATTTTCCATTTCCGCCAGAACTTTGGTTTGATGCCCAGCCTCAATTTTTCTTTTCATCCCCTGCTCAGCTCGAACACTGTCTGCCCAGCCCGTCTTGATACACAACCTTTCAACCTGTTGTCCTTATCCGTACCGTTGTTAACCAATTATGAATACCACTTACCTCCCTCCCCAACACTCGATCGAACGCAATTGGTATGTTGTCAATGCCGAAGGGCAGCGCCTTGGTCGCCTTGCTAGCGAAATTGCGATGATTCTGAGAGGCAAAAATAAGCCTACCTTTACCCCTCACATGGATACGGGTGATTTTGTCATTGTCATCAATGCTGAAAAGGTTGAAGTAACCGGTAAGAAGCGCTCTCAAAAGCTTTATCGCCGTCACTCTGGTCGTCCTGGTGGGATGAAAACCGAAACCTTCAGCAAGCTACAAGCTCGATTGCCAGAACGGATTATTGAGCAAGCGGTCAAGGGGATGCTCCCCAAGAACACACTGGGTCGGCAGCTATTCACCAAACTCAAAGTTTATGTGGGTACAGATCATCCCCATCAGGCACAACAACCTCAAACTTTAGTGATTAACACCATTCCTGGAGGACAGAAATAATGCAAGCGACTGAGAAGACTGGACAGGTCATGTATTGGGGAACGGGACGCCGTAAGTCGTCCGTGGCAAGGGTGCGGTTGGTTCCTGGTAGCGGACAACTGACTATCAATGGCAAGCCGGGTGATCTCTATCTACAGTTCAACCCCACCTACCTCACGGTTGCGAAGGCACCATTGGAAACTCTGGGACTAGAGAATGAGTACGACATTTTGGTTAATGCCAGTGGAGGTGGGTTGACTGGGCAAGCCGACTCAATTCGATTGGGAGTAGCGCGGGCATTGTGCCAGCTCGATCCTGACAACCGTAAGCCGTTAAAAATCGAAGGTTACTTGACCCGTGATCCCCGCGCGAAAGAGCGGAAAAAGTATGGCTTGCACAAGGCTCGTAAAGCTCCTCAGTTCTCGAAACGGTAGATTTGTGTTGCCACAGATCGACCCAAACCTAAGCGAATCAATCGCAATTCGCTAAAATTAATGAAGTGTTAATGGACAGAGAAACTATGCCTAAGCCTGGTATTCATCCTGAGTGGTATCCCGAAGCTAAAGTTTATTGCAACGGGGAAGTTGTAATGACTATTGGCTCGACTAAGCCTGAGTTACACGTCGATGTTTGGTCTGGAAATCATCCCTTCTACACTGGTACTCAAAAAATCATTGATACCGAGGGACGAGTAGAGCGGTTCTTACGCAAGTACGGCATGATGGATGGTCAATCTAGCGACACACCCAAATCCAAGAAGCGTTAGCCAGTGGGATAGTCGCACCAGTCGGTGTACTAGATGATCATCCCTGGATAACTTATTGGACTGGAGTCGGAGGCGATCGCAATGGCTGAAACGTATTTGCTGGAAAAGCTAAAATCTGTTGAGCAAACTTTTCACGAGTTGACTCGCCGCTTAGCCGACCCTGATGTGGCAACTGATCCAACTGAGTTTCAGCGGGTGGCAAAGGCGCGTTCCTCACTGGAGGAAACGGTGGCTACCTACGACGATTGGCAAAAGACTCAACAGGATTTGGAGGGAGCACGCTACATTCTCAAGGAGGCTACTGGAGATCCGGAACTGCGGGAAATGGCAGCGTTGGAAGTTGGGCAGTTGGAAGATCGAATTGAAGAGCTAGAGAGGCGTCTGACAATTCTCTTGTTGCCTCGCGACCCCAACGATGACAAGAACATCATGCTGGAGATTCGAGCTGGCACTGGAGGGGATGAGGCGAGCATCTGGGCGGGAGACCTATTACGGATGTATTCTCGTTATGCCGAGTCGCAAAGCTGGCGAGTTAAGCTGGTGAGCGAATCACTAGCAGATATGGGTGGTTTCAAAGAAGCTATTTTAGAGATTCAAGGTGATCAGGTCTACAGCAAGCTGAAGTTTGAGGCTGGTGTTCATCGAGTGCAGCGTGTGCCTGTTACAGAGGCAGGCGGACGAGTTCATACCTCAACGGCGACGGTGGCGGTGATGCCAGAAGTGGATGAGGTCGAAGTTGAGATCGATCCCAAAGATATCGAATTGACAACAGCGCGATCGGGCGGCGCGGGTGGTCAGAACGTCAACAAAGTGGAAACAGCGGTGGACTTGATGCACAAGCCCACGGGGATTCGAGTGTTTTGTACGGAAGAGCGATCGCAGTTGCAAAACCGCGAGCGGGCAATGCAGATTTTGCGGGCAAAGCTCTACGAAATCAAACTGCGGGAACAACAGGAGGCAGTGACTTCGATGCGCGATCGCAGGTGGGAACGGGGTCTCGTTCTGAGAAGATCCGGACTTACAACTATAAGGATAATCGGGCAACGGATCATCGCTTAGGGCAAAATTTCTCGTTGACTCCTGTATTGGAGGGAGATCTGGAGGACATCATCCAAAGCTGTATTGGTCAGGATCAGCAGGAGCGATTGGAAGAGATGGCAACTTCTACTTCTGCGGCTGTATCGATTTGAGGTGAGAAATCTTGTTGCTCCAGCCCCCCCGCTTTTTAGGAAAAGCTGGGGGGGCTTTGTGGTTCTGTTAATTTAGAACTGCGATAAATTAGAACAGATGTTCATCCTAGTTTCCTTTATGGCTCGATTTCTCCATCTCGCTGATGTGCATCTTGGGTTCGATCGCTACGACAGCAAAGCCCGAACTCAGGATTTTTTTATGCGCTCTATGATGCATTAGAGCGCTATGCCGTCGGGGAACAGGTTGATTTTGTCGTAATTGCTGGCGATCTATTTGAGCATCGCAACATTCAGCCTGGTATCCTCAATCAAGCGCAGACATGTTTGCAATTGCTGAAAGAGGCAACTATTCCTGTGTTGGCGATCGAGGGCAACCACGACAACCGCCCCTATGGAACAAAAACAAGCTGGTTGCGCTACCTAGCCGATTGGGGGTTGTTGATGTTGCTAGAACCCGGCGATGTATCGGCGGGAGAACCCTTTTATTTTCCTTGGGAAGACAAGCGAGGCGGGTACATTGATCTACCCTGTGGTGTGCGCGTGTTGGGATCAAGTTGGTATGGAGCGTCTGCTCCAAAGGCGATCGAACAGATTGCCACTGCTATTCAAGCCTTACCGCCCAGTCCCGGTGCAAGCATTTTGCTGTTTCACCACGGACTAGAGAATCAAATTGCCCGCTATGCGGGGGCGTTGCGCTACACAGATTTACTCCCACTAAGACAGGCTGGAGTGGACTATTTGGCGCTGGGGCACATCCACAAAAACTATGAGGTGGAGGGATGGATTTTTAACCCTGGTTCGGTGGAGGCTAACAACATCGAGGAGAGCCGCTATGAACGCGGGGTTTACTTAGTTGAGATTGATCAAACTGGGATTCGAGCCGAGTTGAAACGGGACTACTATCAACGTCCGGTTGTCCAACTGCGAGTCACAGCCCAAGGCAACGAGACCGTAGAGGGGATTGAGCGGGAAGCCATTAGCCAAGTTGAGCAGGCGGTGTTGGAAGGAAAACTCGACCCAACGGCACAGGCGATCGTGGAGTTGCGGATTGAAGGACACGTAGGGTTCGATCGCCTGGAACTCGATATTCGACGGTTGCAACAGCAACTTCAGCAGCTTAGTAATGCCCTGATTTTCCTGCTGAAATACAATGCAGAGTCTGTGACCTATGTTTCTCCTGTGGGGGAGGAGGCGAGCCGTACTCAGGTTGAGCAGGAAGTGTTTATGGATTTACTGACCGCTAATAATACCTACAAGCATCGTGCCCCAGAGTTTGCCCAAGGATTAATCAATCTGAAGGATTTGCATTTAGATGGGCGATCGGAGGAAGAGTTGTATGCTTTTGTTGAGGACCTGTTAGGGGAGTGAGCCAGTAGCTGTTGAAGTTCAAAGCCTTGCTATAAAACGAGAGTGAATTTCGGCTGGAACCGATCGCACTCGCGACGCTAATCCTTGTATTTCTACCACTACGCTACTACTACAAACCGTGAAAGCCATTATCATGACCACCGCAGGCAGTCCTGATGTATTGCAATTGCAGGACGTACCTGAACCAGAATTGACCCGTGACACTGAGTTGCTAATTCAGTTAAAAGCGGCTGGAGTTAACCCAATTGACACAAAACTGCGGCAACGGGGGACGTTCTATCCAGAGCGCTCGCCTGCGATTTTGGGCTGCGATGGAGCCGGAGTCGTGGAGGCAGTGGGTTCAAAAGTCCGACAATTTCAAATTGGCGATGAGGTTTACTTTTGCCACGGTGGATTGGGCGGGGACAGAGGAAACTATGCAGAGTATGCCGTGGTAGACGAACGGTGTGTTGCCCACAAACCGCGATCGCTGGATTTTGCCACGGCGGCTGCGGCTCCATTAGTGTTAATTACGGCTTGGGAAGCATTGTTTGACCGAGGACGACTGGAAGCAGGTCGGCACGTGCTGATCCAAGCGGGGGCTGGTGGGGTGGGTCATGTGGCGATCCAACTGGCAAAAATGGCAGGAGCAACGGTTTATACCACCGTCAGCTCTGAGCAAAAAGCAGCATTTGTCGATCATTTGGGAGTCGATCGCCCCATCTTTTATCCGACAACCGATGTTGTCAAGACCATTCTCAATTGGACAACTGGGGAAGGCGTTGATCTGGGCTTCGACACAGTGGGCGGCTCCATTCTCTCTCAAACCTTTGCCGCGACTCGACTGTATGGCGATGTGGTGACGTTATTAGCTGCTGATGCCCAAACCGATTGGAAAACTGCCCGCGATCGCAACCTGCGGGTCAGCTTTGAGCTGATGTTGACGCCCATGCTTAAAGGAGCGATCGACGCTCAGCAGGATCAAGCCAAAATTTTGCAGCAGTGCGCCCGGTTAATCGATCAGCAAGCATTGGCGGTTCACCTTGCCAAAACCTTCCCCTTGGCAGAAGCGGCAGCGGCTCATCAACTGCTGGAGCAAGGCGGGCTGATCGGGAAGATTGCTTTGATTTGTTAACGGCTGGTAGCTCTAAATCGATCGCTAATTTCTCCGAAGAGTGATATTTTGTCTCTGCACCCTGCGAAGTTTCCCCCAATGGTTCGCTTGCTTATTTGTCTGATGGTGTGTTGGATGGTGGGGATTGCGCCTACGTGGGGAGCGATCGCCCAGCCCGATCGAGTCCCACTGACCTTGTCAGTGTTGCAGGAACGATTGAAATCGCCGATTCAAACCGAAGGGGTGCGGACGATCGATTTGCAACGCTGGGTGATTGATCTACGCCCAGAAAATGGAGAATTTCGAGAGCAGTTCTATCGATCATTGCGGGAGACCTTGCGATCGCAGCCTGCGCTGGGGTTGAATCTCAGCTACTCTTTGATTTTGGGAGAGTTTCAAATTAGTGAAATTGGGGTGCGAGCACCCCTGTTTGGGCAAGCGCTGTTGCCCCTGCTCTCGGAGGCGGAACAATCGCAATTGCAGCGCGATCGTCGTCGAATTGCTCAGTTTAGCCAGCTTTCCCGTTCCTTGTTAATTCAAAATCAACCAGTGCCCTTGCAATTAACGGTGGTGCGATCGCGCTAACCCTGGTGCAGACCCGGTTTGAAAATTTTGCCAATTTCACCAATACCTATTTTTTAAACCGGGTAGAGGCACAGGGGGTGGTGTTTAACCAAGAGGCGGATTGGTCGGAGTCACGGTTTGGGCAACTGGCTAATTTTGCGGGTGCCAATTTTCGGCGAGATGTGCGGTTTCGCAATGTGATTTTCTTCGATCGGGCGCGGTTTAGTCAGGCGCAGTTTCAAGCCGCCGTCCTCTTGCAGGGCAGCGAATTTCGGGCAGCAGCGAACTTTGGGCAGGCCAGTTTTCAACAGATGGTAAACGCCAGTCGTGGGCAGTGGCGCGGTACGGCGGATTTTGCCCAGACTCGCTGGCAGGAACGGGCATTGTTTAATTCAGCCAGCTTCGATGGAGCGCTGTTTCTGACAGAAGCTAGCTTCGAGAAATTCATCTCATTTCGACAGGCACAATTCAAACAACCCGTGAATTTGCGGGGAGCGACCATTCTCGATCAGATAGATTTTGGTGATGCCGGGTTTGCTGCCACTGCCTATCTGAATGTTGCCGATTTGCAATTTAGCGCCGAAAAAGCCACGATTCTAGGAAACCCAGGGGAATTGGGACGGGTGCTATCGGTTCCCAGTTTGCAGGGCAATGAAACCCTATTGCGCAATTTGGTGCGTAATTTTCGCTTACAAGAGCAAATTTTGGATGCCAATTGGGTGGAATATACCCGTGAACGATTGCACTTGAAACAATTGCGCCAGCGATTGGTGGGGATAAACTTGAACACCGCTTCGATCGAACAGTTGCAGCGGGTGGGGTTCTCCACCACTCAGGCGATCGCCCTTGTTCAAAAACGTCAGCAACAAAGCCTGCGCAGCCTCAACGATCTATTGAAGATTGCTGAAATTGACCTTGCCACGTATGTCAAGGTGCGCGATCGCGTGGTGGCAGAGCCAGCCACCACCCTGTTGAGTTGGTTGGGGGATGGCTGGCAATGGCTGAAAGTACTCCTATTGCTCTCCCTCAGTCGGTATGGCACAAGTTTTTGGTTAATTTTTGGCGTGGGATTGGTTGGCTTAGCCTACTTTGGGGTGGTGTTTTGGGCAGTCGATCGAGTGCGGCGGTTTTATCCCAAGGCGATCGTGCCTCGGTTGGATGAAGCCGTGTGGATGCTTGCTGGCGCAGGAGCGATCGCCTTATTGGGGGTATCCGCCATTCTGCGCACCGCTGAAGCTCCCTGGCTGACGTTAGTTTGTATTGGATTGTTGGCTGTTCCGGTGCCCACGGTGTTGCTGATGGTGTTGTATCAGCGGGGACGCTACCACGACTTGATGACGGTCAGCTATTTTGTGGAAGATGGCAGCTTGCGCCAGTTTCGCTTGTTGATTGGCAGATTGCCTGTGATTCCTAAGTTTCCGTTGTTTCGCGATCGCTACACCCCCATCCTCTGGGAGCGACGGTGGAATTGGTTGAACTACTTAGATTTCAGCCTGAACAATCTGCTGAAATTTGGCTTCAACGATATTCGCCTGCGCGACCAGCACATGCCGGGACTAGTGACAGCGCTGGCTTGGTATGAGTGGACGTTGGGATTGCTCTATCTGGCGTTGTTGTTGTGGACGTTATCACGAACAATCCCTGGCTTGAATTTATTAATCTATTTCAAGTAGCTCTAACGCCAGCGGGTTTGGGAGCGTCGAGCTGGGGTCATGGCATCGATAAATTCAAACGTATTGCTAACTATGCGATCGGCGCTCGTTGCATCTCTTGGCTCTTGCAGATTACGCAGCCCATGCAGATCCAAAAAGCTAAACCCAACTTTTGAGAAGAAAGGCAATAGACAAAAGAGAAAGGTATCCACCGTTTGACTAACCCACCCAAACCCAGAGGGACCGATGATCCACACCACTGGATAGCCAATCCAAAAGGCGGTCAGGTAGGTGGCGAGTTTGTCGTATAAGCTGGATAACCCCTGTCCCTGCGATCGCGCTTTTGCCCGCAGTGGGTTCCACACGCCCCACAGCACCACCACAAACGCAACCACACCGCAGATGTACCACAAATACCGCACCCAATCCCGCTCTGACAGGTCAGCGATCAGCCCGGTGAGAATCACAACTACCTGGGTGCTGATCAAAAATCCAATCAGTGTCCAGTCTTTCTTGATGAATTGCATGGCAGTCCACGACAGTGCCAAAAGCAGCAACGGGGTAGTGACAATCCAATCCGCGTAGCGGGCGTAGTGGGTAAGCTGTTCTGCCACCTCGACTTTGCCCTGATCGATCGCCATTGCCAGATACGCTAGCCCCGACCAGATGGGGATAAACATGGCTACCAAATATTCATACTGGGGAACCTGTCGGGGATGACGACTGAGTTGCCAGAAGTACAGTGCTCCTACTGCCATAGATGCAACGTAAACCCAATGGAAAATAGTTTGCCAGTTCATGAACTGATTTTGGAAACATAACGACACTGAACTTTAAACAGCGATCGAATTTGGTTCATCGTTCATCGGATAGATTGCCTTTGGTTACGATCGATAATCCCCACTAAATTTTGCAAATAAGTGATCAGCAATTTGTACGACAATTGATTTTGGTAAGTCGCAAGAGGGGCGATCGATGGCAAATCTGACTCTGGTAATCGGCAACAAAAACTATTCTTCCTGGTCATTGCGGGCGTGGTTGATGCTGAAGCAGACGGGGGTCGCGTTTGAGGAAGTGCGGATTGCGCTAGACCAACCGGATACGGCGACGCGGATTCGGCAGTATTCCCCGTCGGGGCGGGTTCCGGTGTTGCTGGATGGGGATCTGGTGTTGTGGGAGTCGATCGCCATTGGGGAATACCTGGCTGAGCAGTACCCTGAAGCTGGTCTATTACCCAAGGAGAAAACTGCACGGGCGATCGCCCGTGCAGTCAGTGCAGAAATGCATTCTGGGTTCTTGGCGTTGCGGCAGCAGTTACCGATGGACTGTCGCACCCGCCATCAGAACTGGCAGATTGCGCCAGCGGTGCAACAGGATATCGATCGAATTACCCAACTTTGGCAACAATGTCGCGCCCAATTCCGTCATCAAGATGGGGACGACTCAGGGTGGTTGTTTGGTGATTTGACGTTGGCGGATGCGATGTTTGCTCCGGTGGCATCTCGGTTTGTCACCTATGGCGTTCAACTCGATCCGGCTTCCCAAGCATATGTCGATACCATCTGGGCACTACCCGCCATGCAAGACTGGCTGACCGCTGCTGCGGCGGAATTGGAAGTCATTGAGGCGCATAAATTGTAATATCCACCAATTCTTTACGATTCTTCAGTCATTGCCCGATCGCCCTCATCAACACTTCACAGCCTCTAGTCTTTACAGGCATTAGTTTCTGCGATTAATCTAATCTTAGGAAGATTTTTTCAAAAGTTTTCTGATTTAACTGTAATTGCCCCAAGTCCTAGGGGGTTTTTCTACTTTCTTTACTTAATGACTCAGTCCTTCCACGTAATTTAATTCATTTCTACTGGTTAAATTGCGGTTAGGGTTTGGGTGATTTGCATTCATGGGTTGATGCTGTGGTTTGATCTACAGCCGCATTGGAGGACACGCTTACCGATCCACTGATAGCGATCGCTTTGTAAACGTGATACGGGCTTATGAATCTTTAACAATCGCTATCCACGCAGGTTTTGTTTCCTAGAGAAACCTGTGCTGGATGGTTCTTGTGATTTGACTGACCATCAGGGGCGATCGACAAGTTACGCAAACGGGTGGTGCAGCCCATGGCAGGTAATGCTGAGGGTTGGCAGGGACAGTGTGTTTACCGTTTTTTCGACAATTTCCCATTCAGCTCTAACACTGGTTAGCTCAACAGAGACGTATGAAGACAATGATCACGAAGAGTAGTTTGGTTCAAGAAGCATGGCAGTTATTAGAGAAATCAACTGTCTATTATCGCGAACGCCCTGTCGGCACCCTAGCAGCCTGTGACCCTACTGTTGAGGCACTGAATTATGATCAGTGTTTTGTCCGAGATTTTGTCTCTCCAGCACTAGTGTTTTTGATCAATGGTCAATACGACATGGTGCGTAATTTCTTGATCGAAACGCTGGCATTGCAAAATAGCGATAAGGCGATGGATTGTTTCCACGCCGGACAGGGGTTGATGCCCGCCAGCTTTAAGGTGGAGACGTGGGATGGCTGGGAATATCTCACCGCTGATTTTGGTGAGCACGCGATCGGGCGGGTGACGCCTGTGGATTCCTGCCTATGGTGGTTGATCCTGTTGCGTGCCTACGTCAAAGCCAGTGATGATTATGACTTAGCGCATCGCCCAGAGTTTCAGCAGGGGATTTTGCAGATCCTCAAGCTCTGTCTGGCGGATCGCTTTGATATGTATCCAACGATGCTGGTTCCCGATGGGGCGTTTATGATCGATCGCCGCATGGGAGTAGACGGGCATCCTTTGGAGATCCAAGCGCTGTTTTACGCGGCGTTGCGATCGGCACGGGAGTTATTGCTTCCCGGTCACAAGCGCGATATTTACATTCAGGTGATCAATCAACGCTTGAGCACGTTGAACTTTCATATTCGCCAGTATTATTGGTTGGATCTGAAGCGACTGAATACGATCTATCGCTTCCGGGGCGAGGAGTTTGGCGAAACTGCCATTAACAAATTCAACATCTATCCCGATTCGATTCCCCAATGGGTGACGGAGTGGATGCCAGAAAAAGGTGGCTACTTGGCAGGAAATTTGGGACCCGCTCGGATGGATTTTCGCTTTTTTAGCTTGGGGAATTTGATGGCGATCGTCGGCTCCCTCGTCAGCGCCCAAGAAGCCAACTCCATTATGGATTTGATTGAGCATCGCTGGGAGGATCTAATCGGCTATATGCCGATGAAAATCTGCTTCCCTGCTGTAGAAGATTTAGAGTGGCGCATTCTCACCGGATGCGATCCGAAAAACTCACCCTGGTCGTACCACAATGGCGGCAACTGGCCCGTATTGCTCTGGTTTTAGCCGCAGCCGCTCAAAAAACCGGGCGATCGGAGTTGGGCTGGCGGGCGATCGAGATTGCCGAGCAACGCCTTAGCCAGGACGAATGGCCCGAATACTATGACGGGCGCAATGGTCGCTTGGTGGGCAAAGCCTCGCGGAAATATCAAACCTGGACGATCGCTGGATTTTTGCTGGCGCGGGAGTTTATGAAGAATCCCAACAGCTTGAATCTGATCAGCTTTGATGAAGATCCGGAGATGCTGAATTGGTTGAGTCGAGCCGGGGATTTTTGAGTGGACAACCAGGACTTGGCTATTAGCCACTAGCAATTAGCGATTAGCCAAGAATTTACCACACCACTTGCATGTTCAAAGTTATGGTATGACTGAGAGTTATATGATTCCTCTATCCCTTTCTCTATCCTGAAATCATGTCATCTAGTCAAGTCTATCCCGTTGTTTGGCAGGACGATCACGTCCTGCTGATCGATCAAACCCGGTTGCCCAGGGGACTATGAGCCTTGTGCAAATCACGCGACTGTGAGGA
>JAAUSV010000428.1 GCA_012032525.1 Leptolyngbyaceae cyanobacterium SL_7_1 | reverse complement strand
AAGTTGCCCTTAGTAAAGAGGGAAGGAATTTGTTTGACAGTAGACAAGCCCATGCATCAGACAGGTTCATCCCGGATTGAATTGTTCTGCACACCGCTATTGCAGCAGTTAAACGCCACTCAAACAGAACAAAAATCCCCGTTCCCCATCTAAATTGGTTGCTCCAATCGATTAAACGCTATCAGCCCAGCAACCATCAGAGTCCCAGGCTCTTTAGATCAAGTTTCCCTGTGTCACAGTCTAGTTCAGCCGTGAATTGTGGGGCTATTGTCCTTCGCACTTTAATTGTGTGCACTTGAACTATTCACGCTGGCTTTCAATGTTGTTCACGCCATTAGCCTCATGCAATTTCCCTTCTTGCCTTAGTCCTTGAGGCTTAGATTTCCAGGCATTTAATTTTACTGCGATTGGCAGCTAAGCGAGCTTTGTTCAGCTCTGAATTCGCATGCCTAGCACCGTGCTTTTGCTGAGGAAACGCGATCGCCCACTCCAGAGTGCGTGGGGCGCAAATTTCCAATGTCCATTTTTGACTGAAGTAACCTTTGGAGCCAAATCATGACTAGCTATTACGTCTCTGGTAATGGAAATGACAGCAACGACGGTTTGAGCGCCAAATCCCCCTTCCGCGACATCAACACAGCCGCCCAATTAACTAAACCCGGTGACACCGTCTATGTGATGGATGGAACCTATCGGGAGTTTTACATCAAAAATTCTGGCACCAAGGATGCTTGGATTACCTACACGGCTTACCCCGGACATAAACCCAAGGTCACTACAAAAAATTGGGACGCCATCAGTGTCCAAGGTGCTTCCTACGTCATCATTGAAAAGTTTGAAGTGGAAGGTAATAATCGGCTGTTTACGGCTGAACAAGCCCGATCGCAATCCGATCGCTGGTATGACCCTGAAATGGTGGGCAATGGTATCTATATCACTGCGACTTGGGATGATGGTAAACAGCACTGGGAGGGACGAAAACCTCACCACATCGTCGTTCGCAACAACGTTGTTCATGATTTTGGAGGTCATGGTATTGCATCACGTTATGCTGATTACCTCACCTATGAAAACAACATTGTTTACAACAACAGTTGGTACTCACCCCACAGCACCAGTGGTATTAACAACTTGTATTCCTGGAACTCAGACAACAACACAGGCTACAAGATGGTTGTCCGAGGAAATGTTGTTTATAACAACCGTAACTATGTTCCCTGGACAACCGTAGGAACGATCATCGATGGTAATGGTATTTTGATCGATGACTCTAGAAATTCGCAATACAAATCCACCATGGGAGTGTATCGGGGTCGAACTCTAATCGAAAACAACGTGGTTTACAACAATGGTGGACGTGGTATCGCAGTCTTTTCAAGCGATCACGTAGATGTTTTCAACAACACCACCTACAACAACTCTCAAAGTCCTGAGATTCGTGATGGTGAGATTACCGCCATTGAAGCCAGTGATGTTCGCGTGTTTAACAACATCATGTATGCTGCAACCGGGGAATTGGCAAACAAGACCTACAACGCCGAGAACGTGCTGTATGACTACAACCTGATCTATAACCAATCTGGGGAAGTAGAAAAGGCAGGTCAACACAACATCGTGGGTCGTGATCCATTGTTTGTCGAGCCGTCAAAGGGCAATTTTACTTTAAAGCCCAATAGCCCGGCGATCGACGTTGGCACCACCCAGTTCAAAGCGGCTAGGGACATTCTCAACACCGCCCGTCCCACCGGAGGTGGAATCGATTTGGGAGCCTATGAACGCTCAGCCACCATCAGAAGCGATGGCGATGCGGATCGTGGCAACTCTAGCAACAACCCTCCTACCAATGGCAATCCTAAAATTCGTCAAGGAACAGCCAGCTCCGAGGTGATCAATGGCACATCCACCAATGATACGATCGACGGTTTAGCTGGCAACGACACCCTCAACGGTCAACACGGCAACGACATCCTGCTGGGCAATGCAGGACACGACAAACTCAATGGGGGCAATGGCAACGATCGCTTGAAGGGAGATGCGGGCAACGATATCCTCACAGGCGGCTTTGGCAATGACGAATTGACTGGAGGTGCGGGATTGGACAAGTTAGTCGGCAACTCAGGACGCGACACCTTTGTCGTGCAGGCGGGCATGGGCAAAGACACAATTCAAGATTTCAAAGACCGCAACGATTGGCTCAAACTTGCTGAGGGAACCAAGTTTGCAGATCTAGCAATCAAACAAACCAATCAAGGCACACTGTTGACCCTTGGCAACCAGGAATTGGCACTGCTCGTGGGCGTCAAAGCCAATCTGATTACCAGTGCCGATTTTACTCAAGGATAGTTTGATCAAATCGGAAGGCGGCGATCTCGCTTCAGCCGCCCCAACGCTTGCACGGATCTCCACCCCTCCCCCCACTTTTGTCGATGGACTAAAGTGTGGGGAGTTTTTTTAAGGATTCACAAATCTGATATCTCTTCTGACATCCCTACGGATTGAGCAATAGGCAACTGAATCACAAATTCTGTTCCCTGTAATTGGGTAGATGTATGGGAGATCTGCCCATGGTGCCGCTTGATGATCTGGTAGCTGATGGCTAATCCTAGTCCGGTTCCCTGTCCAACACTTTTGGTCGTAAAAAACGGTTCAAAAATGTGTTGCTGCAATGCTTCGGGAATGCCCATGCCTGTGTCTGCGATGCGGATAGCAACGTTGTCAGGAGAGATCCACTGGACTCGAATGTGGATTTGAGCTGGAGTGGGGGAGAAAGTTCGCCATTCTCCTGGGGACGGCGCGGAACTGGGCTGGGGCATGACTCGGTTGGGCACCCCAATCGCCTGATGCGCCACCAGACACCGTTGCTTTGTCTCAAATTCTATCCGCTCCTCGATCGCGTCAATCGCATTACTGAGGATATTCATAAACACCTGATTGAGCTGCCCTGGATAGCAGGCAACCAGAGGCAGGTCATCGTAGTCTTTGACCACCTCGATCGCGGGGCAATGGGGTTTTGCTTTTAACCGACTCGCAAGAATCACCAGGGTGCTATCTAGCCCTTCGCGCAGGTCGGCGAGTTTGACCCCAACCTCATCGAGACGAGAAAAACTCCGCAGCGATCGCACAATATCTTGAATCCGCTCACCGCCCACCTGAATTGAGCTAACGGATTTGGGTAGATCGGTTGTAATAAAATCTAAATCCTTTTCGGCTAGCACCGCTTTGATGGCTGGGGCTGGGTCAGCATAGTGGGATTGATAGAGGTGAATAATCTCCAGCAGATCCTGACTATATTGCTGCACATACTTCAAATTGCCGCAGACAAAACTCACCGGATTGTTGATTTCGTGGGCAACCCCCGCCACCAACTGCCCCAAGCTAGACATTTTTTCACTTTGAACTAGCTGGGCTTGAGCCTGCTTTAGCTCACTCAATGCCTGTTGCAAATGCAGGGTTTGCTCCCGCAAGCGGGCTTCCGATTGCCGCAACGCCAACTCGGTTTGTCGGCGTTCTTCCAACTCCCGTGTCAGGTGATGGTGCAACTCCGATTGTTGCAGGGCGATCGCCAACTGAATGCTCAATTGCTTTAACAACTCCACCTCGTCTAGTTGCCACTGCCGAGGGGAGGCACAGTGGTGCACAATCAACAAACCCCAAATTTGATCCGATTGGAGAATGGGCACCACCAGATTGGCTTTGACTTGAAAGCGCTCTAGCAACTGAATATGGCATGGGGCTAAATCCGCCGCATAGATATCGGGAATGATCCGGACTCGCCCCTGTTGATAGAGGGGAATGTGGGTATCGCGAAAGCAGGAATCTTCGACGGAGATGCCCAAAATGGAATCCCATCCCTCCGCCACCGACTCAACCGCGACGAACCCGCTCCAATCAGAATTGAAGCGATAGATCACGGTGCGATCGACCTGCAACAAA
>JAAUSV010000025.1 GCA_012032525.1 Leptolyngbyaceae cyanobacterium SL_7_1 | reverse complement strand
AGCCTGGGGACTTTCACACAAAACGTGTAGATTATTGCCTCGCAACCGAACCCGCAGGCATACCTCCGGTTGCCCGATGACCCGATATGCCCACTGAGCAAGAGAGGAGGGGCGATCGTCTTGGAAACGCTGACCGACATCCAACATCACGAAAGAAGCTACCTGGATTAATAACGGACAAGAAATGGTTTCTTTAGTAATCGCACACTAGTTTATACTTACTTATCGCTTTTTCCTTGAGAATCGATAAGCCTGATTCCGGGTAATGCTCAAACAAGCCAGTCTAGTAACTCCATCCTCTAAATTTATCTAAATAGTCTTGCACGATAGCCAGCCCAAAAGTCAAGGTGGCGCTAGAATACTCCTACTGGTTAGCCATGCTCGCTCTAGCACGCTCTGCTTAAGAGTTGAGACGGAAGGCTTACAGGTCTTTGTTTCCCTCATGTCATCTTTTTTTAGCAAAAATTACCGACAATAGTTATGGCGAACAACTCTAAAGTGGAATTTCCGACAGAAATCATCTTAAGTCTAGCGACTGCTCCAGTACTCATCGGCATACTCTCGCTAGAGGCGATCGCATCCGGCTTACAAGCCGCAGGCATCAGCAGCGAAGAAGTGTTTCGAGGCGATCGCTTGCCAATTTTGCATTTGTCCTCCATGCGGCAGCGGGTCGATCGGTAGCGGGTCGATCGGCAGCGTTAGTGGGTGCCAGACGGGTCGGCGATGAAATTTTTAATGGTGTCCCAATAGCGATTTCCTCCTACCTCGGCGACATTGGTGTGTCCGGCGTTGGGCACAAGCAGCAGACGTTTGGGAGCCGCAGTGGCAGCAAACAGGGCTTGGCTCATGTGGTAGGGAACCGTTCGGTCCGCCGTGCCGTGAATGAACAGCACAGGGGGTTGGAGCGATCGCACCTTGCTCAGTGAGTCAAACCGTTGCGTCAGCACCCAATCGATCGGTAGGAGGCGATAGGGGCTGATGGAAGCGACCATTGCTTCAATCGAGGTAAAGGAACTTTCCACAATCACCCCTGCTGCGTTGGGTTCATGGGTTGCCAGTTCAATGGCGATCGCTCCGCCCAACGACTGCCCATAGAGAAAAATTGTTGGGGTGGAATTTGCTGAGTTTCCGTCAAATACTGCCACGCCGCCGCCGCATCTGCATACACCCTGGCTTCAGTGGGAAAGCGCCCCTGGCTCTTGCCGTATCCCCGGTAATCGATCAGCAACACCGACAACCCCAATTGGTGGAATCGCGCCGCCTCGCCCACCCCATCCCCCATATTGCTGCCGTTGCCATGCAGGTAGAGCAATGCAGGAGCCTCGATCGCCCCTGGAATCCACCAACCATGCAGGTGCTCTGGTGGCTGGGAGGGGCGATCGCCATCCACCGCAATCCACACATCTTGGTAGGTAAGGGGATAATCCGCGGGTGTTTCCTGTAACTGGGTGGGGGGGAAAAAGATTAACCGAGTCTGCCAGAGCCGCAATCCCAGACCCATCCCTCCATAAAGCAACAACCCACTCAACAGTACCCTCCCCATTCTTGTAAAACCCATGACTCGCTATGATTGGCTGAGAATTGAAAATGAATTGCTACTAGCCCTACCCATGCAGCCATGCAGACCCAGACCCATTACACCACCCTGGTTGAGTTGTTATGCGATCGAGCCGCCAAGCAAGCGCAGCAACCCGCCTACACGTTTCTTTTAGATGGCGAAGACAATGCCCAAGTCCTCACCTATGGGGCATTGGATCAACAGGCTCGATCGATCGCGGCTCACTTACAAAGACTGGGACTACAAGGGTCTAGAGCTATATTAATTTATTCCTATCAAGCAGGTTTGGAGTTCATCGCCGCGTTCTTTGGGTGCCTGTATGCCGGGATAGTGGCAGTTCCGATCCATCCACCGCGTAACCGTCATGCGATCGACGAGGTGCAGCGCCGCTTGCGATCGTGTCAGGCAACGGTAGTGCTCACCCATCATTCCCTCCTGTCCAAGCTCAAAGGACAATTGACGCCCTGCGCGCCGTCAGAACCGCTGCACTGGCTAACGACCGATCACGGCTCGATCGCCGCCGCCGATTGGCAAGCCCCCGATCTGCGGGAGGACACATTGGCGTTTCTGCAATATACCTCCGGCTCTACTGGCATGCCCAAAGGGGTGATGGTGACTCACCAGTGCATTTTGCGGAACGAACAGATGCTCAAGCTGGCATTTGGCAACTCCGATGCAACCATCACCGTGGGATGGCTGCCGTTGTTCCACGATATGGGATTGATTGGCAACGTGCTGCAACCCATGTATTTGGGGGTTCATTGCGTATTGATGTCGCCGATCGACTTTGTACAAAAGCCAGTGCGATGGGTGCAGGCGGTATCTCGCTATCGAGCCACCATCAGTGGTGGACCCAACTTTGCCTACGATTTGCTGTGTCGTCATGTCAGCGAGGAACAGCGTTCCCAGTTGGACTTGAGCAGTTGGCAGGTGGCGTTTTGTGGAGCTGAGCCAGTGCGGGTGGCAACGATCGATCGCTTTACCCATGCATTTGCCGCCTGTGGGTTTCGTCGCCACGCCTTTTATCCCTGCTATGGCATGGCAGAAGCCACCCTGTTCATCACAGGAGGACAGTCCCTGACGCCAATTCTAGTCTGCCACGTCGATCGCACGGCTCTGCAACAAAACCAAGTGGTTCCTCTTCCCCATCCAACGGAGCAAACGCGATCGATCGTCAGTTGTGGGCATCCGTGGCTAGATTTGCAGGTGGCGATCGTTGATCCGATTTCCCACCAACCCTGTCCGCCCGATCGGGTGGGCGAGATCTGGGTGAATGGTTCCAGCGTGGGCAAGGGCTACTGGCACCAACCCGACGAAACCAACCAGACCTTTCGTGCCACCCTGCCCAATTCTGATCGGGGGTTCCTGCGAACTGGCGATTTGGGCTTTCTCTGGCAAGGTAATCTGTTTATCACAGGACGGTTGAAGGAAACCCTGATCCTTTGGGGATTTAACCATTACCCCCACCACATTGAGCAGACGATCGAGCAGGCTCACCCCGGCTTTCGCCCCAATGGTTGTGCGGTGTTTACCGTTGAAGTGGCTGGCGAAGAGCGACTGGTTGCCCTACAGGAGGTGGAGCGACGGTATTGTCGATCGATCCACATCAACGACATTGCCGACTCCATCCACTGGGCAGTCTTTCAACAACACTTTGCCGATCTCTATGCCATCGTCCTACTCAAACCCAGCTACCTACCTCGCACCTCCAGCGGTAAGATTCAACGGCAACAGTGCCAAGCCCAATTTCTCCAAGGATTAGATGGGATTGCAGAATGGCGATCGCCCTATGCCAGCGATATTTCCTCCCTACTCAAGCACTATTTCAACCCAGGAACCCATCTGCGGCGGTATCTTGCGCGGTTTAAGGCGAGGGTTAGACGGATTGGAGGGCGGAGGGCGGAGGGCGGAAGATGGAAAGGAGGTGGGGAGTTTTGAGTTGGGCGGTTAATTGCTTGCCTTCTTTCTACCTCACCTGGAATGCTTCGTCAAATCGCTGGGTGATTGGTTCTAACAAAAAGGTGAGAATCGATCGCTGGCGGGTGACAACATCGGCGGTGGCAACCATGCCGGGGGTGAGGGGGACATCGCTGCCTCGAACCCGGATGGTGGTGCGCTCTGGTTCTACAGTGGCGGTGAAAACGGGTCCGAGGTCGCGATCGACGGTGGCATTGGGGCTGATCTGAGTCACCTCTCCGTTGATCGTGCCAAATTCCTGGTAAGGAAAGGTGGCGAGTTTAATTTTGGCGCGATCGCCCACATTGACAAAGCCGATGTCGCGGTTCAACACCTTCACCTCCAACACCAAGTTTTGCCCTTGGGGCAGGATGGATAACAATTCCTCACCGGGTTCTACGGTGCCTTCTCCCAAGGTGGCTTGGACGTTATAGATGGTGCCATCGATCGGGGCACGCACGGTTTCTCGATCCTGCTGGCGGCTGGCTGTTTCTAGTTGACCATTGACATTTGCCAATTCCTCGCGGCGTTGGTTGAGTTGGGTGAGGATTTCGCTGCGACGCTGGGAACCAAGGCTATTGGCAGTTTCCTCTGCTGCTTCATAGGATTGCTCTGCCTGTCGGATCGCTTGCTGCTGTGCTGCGATTTCTTGGGTGAGCGATGCTACTTGATCTTGGGCTTGGGTGACGCGATCGCGGGCATCGAGGTAATCAAACCGGGGAATGGCACCGTTGTCGCCCTCCACCAGCGGACGCAGGCTGTTTTCTCGCTCTTGGGCATTGGCTAAGGTAATTTGGGCATTAGCTAAATTTTCCTCTAGCCGAGTCAGCCGCGCCTCTGCTTCGGCGATCGCTGCCTGTTGACGATTGGCTTCTGCCCCTGCTGCCGCTCGACGGTCGTCAAAATCCTGCAATCGCGCTGACAACAGTTGATCCTGTTGGGCTACGCCGGTGGTGGTTCTGCCCTCACTCTCTGCCTCCAATCGAGCAATATCCTGACGAATTAGCCGACTGGCATCCCGCAGGCGATCGACTTCTGCGTTTGATACACCGGGGTCTTGTTCTAGCAGCACATCTCCCTGTTTCACCTCATCGCCTTCCTCAACCAGGATTTTGCTGATAATGCCTCCCTGTAAGGCGGTGACTGGGCGGACTTGTTGGGAGGGAATGATCTCGCCTTGGGTGACGGCAACCTCATCGGTAAAGCTGAAATATGCCCAGGCGATCGACCCAAATACTAATCCGGTCAAACTCGCTGCCAAAAGACGCGTATAGAGGGGCGGCAATTCCCGCACCGCCTTGCCCAGTTCGTAGGATAGGTAGTCTTCTGGGTTAGCAAATTGCTGGCGCGTTTGACGAGCTTGGGCGGGGGAGGTGGAGGGATTTTGCATTGTGCGATCGCTTAGGGCTGCAAATTACGTCCCTATGATGTCATATGAAATGGGGAACGACCAGCGGAATCAGCCAGTCAGCCTTACCGCTACAACCAATTGCCAATCAACACGATCGGACTCCAAAAGTAGGGCTGGCTAAAGCGGGGGTCGTCTGATTCGGCAGGATGAAGCAGGGAGAGTTGCGCTCGACGCAGGGCTTCGGCTTTAGAGACATCTGCCCTCACCAGTTCCTTGTAAAACCGTTCCATCAAGAGCGCGGTAGATGCATCTGCCACCTGCCACAGCGTCGCAACCGTGCTGCGAGCACCCGCCCGCACGGCAACCCCTGCCAATCCTAGTGCAGCGCGATCGTCTCCTTTGGCGGTTTCGCAAGCGCTCAGCACCAATAGCTCGATCGGGCGGCGGTTGATACCCGTGGTTTGCAGCAGTTGATCCAGCTCATTCACATTGATGATTCCATCCCACGTCAGCACAAAGGTGTTCTCTGATTGGGCACTAAATTTGCCGTGGGTGGCTAAGTGCACGATCGGAGCAGGAACATCGTCGATCGCCGTCTGCAACGACAATTTCGTGAAGCCACCATCCAACAACACTCGGCTGGAAATATCTGCCTGCTGAGCTTCTGTTTGAATATTCTGCAATTCTGACACCACATTGGGAAGTGGTCGAAACTCCGGGAAATTAGGACGCTGCTGGCTCAGCCCTGCCATCAATAGACTCAATCGTTGGGGGCGCAAGGATTGGGGGGTGAGCAGTTGCAATCCGGGAGCAAGGGCAACGCTGTATTTTTCAATTAGATACTGTTGCCCGTCATACAACACTGCCATGGGAACGTTCCGCAATCCACCATCTAGAACAAATACCAATGTCTGAATGCGCTCGGCTTGTAGGGTAGATTCAAAGGGGGCTACCAGCCATTGATGGAGTTTTGTAGTCAACGGTGGGATGCGAGCGTTTGATTGTCGATTACTTAAGAAACCAAACAATAGCCCTGTCGTATTTTCTACCTCAGTCGCCGCCACCAATTCTGTATGGTGATATAGCGTTGGCAATGAGCTATCTTGGGCAGAATCCGATCGAGGCAAACTGAGGATTACTTCCAATCGATCGCTCAGAATAATTGGATAGATCACCGCCGCCTGCTGATCAATCTCGTCAATTTGGACTTCCTTGGCATCCAAACAGGCTTCGCGGAAAAAGTTATCTAGTTCTGCCAGTTGCAACGACTCGATCGTTTTGCGAGCTTGTTCTAATTCCGCTGGTGAAGGATCGCGATCGGGTTGCAGCAACAGATCCACTAATTCTCGATGGATCGGCTCCACACTTTCACGAAAGGAGAACTGGGCATCGCGGCTGGTGGCAGCAAGGTCAATGCGGAGGGATTGTAGCGTGGTGACAGCCCCGGTGTAAGCGGCGATCGCGCCTGGTCGATCGCCCTGTTGCTTGAGAATCCGCCCTAATTGCCACTGCCAGCGATAGGTCAGATCGGCAGTGTTGTAAATTTGGGAGGTGAATAGGGCTTGTCGCGTCAGTTCCTCGGCAGCGGCAAAATCTTGAGTTTGTTCGTACAGGGATGCCAAGCTGCCGAGGGCATAGGTTTGCGATCGGGTGTCGCCCAACTGCTGCGCCTGTTGATTGGCACGCAGGAGCAGGACTTCGATGTCGCCCCAGGTGGGTTCGGCGATCGAGGTCTCAGCTTGTCTTAATCGAGTCAAACTATCCGCTGCATCGATGTGATTATAAATCGTAGAACGACTGGGAATTTGTTGAGTGAGCGCCGCTTGGATCGGTCGCCAGAGTGCCTGAGCTGCTGTCCATTGTTGCAATTCCACATGCAAGCTCAGGGTGTTTAACTGAGCCTGAAGACGGGTATCTGGGGAACCTGTTTGGCTAGCCAGTTGATAGAGCTGAAACACTTTGTTGAACAACTCAGGTTGCACAGGAACCTCGCCAAAACTGCCACTACTGCTAATGCGTTGTTTCTCCAGGATCTCCATCCGTTTCGTGTTTGCCAAACTCAGATAGATGTCAGCCGTGGGCAGTGCTAAATGCTTGGCGATCGCCAAACTTTTATCCAACGCTTGGGTGGATTGTTGCAACTGTCCGGTCGATCGCAGCGTATCGCCCAAACTCCGCAAAACCAACACTTTAGTGGCGGAATCCGGCTGAGTCTCCAGCAGGGCAACGAGATCGGTTAACAAGTTACTGGCACGACGGTAAAAGCCCATCGCCTGCAACGCCTGTGCTTGATTGATCTGGCTTTGCAAGCTGCCCGATTCATCCTCCAGTTGTTGGTACAGCGTTGTGGCTTGCGTCCAGGTGTCATATGCCTGTTCAGCTTGACCCTGGGCAAGTTGCCAGCGTCCCTGAATCATCAGGGCTTGAGCATAAATGGATTGTTGAGCAGGGCTGGAAGGCTGGGTTTGCAGGAGTTCCAACGCAGTGGCGATCGCCTCCCCCGCCTCGACCCATTCCCCTAGTTGCTGGTGTGCCAGAGAAAGGTTGCTAAGGGCGATCGCCTGCTGCAAGGTATCCCCAGTGGCTGCGTATTCTGCCACCGCCTGTTGTAGAACCTGGACGGCATCGGCAAAGCGATCGCGATCGTAGAGCGATCGCCCTTGTTCCACTAAGCCCTGAGCCACTGGTGACGTAGAAGCCCGTACCGATGGGGTTGCCAGTTGGGGAGCCGTGAGACAGAGCACTATTACTAGCACTGCCAGTAGGCTAAGGAACACGGGCGATCGCTGCCATGCCATGTAGCGCTGACCCCGCCCCCCTAGCGTGGGTCGTCGGGTTGGGTTCTCCTGTCGCCGATCTAGAACGGATTGAAGACGATCGAAAAATAAACGCCGTTTTCTTGCCATGTGCGCTCCCTTGCCTCCACTTCAACCAACGGAATCCCAATATCTAACCGAGCAGTCAGCCGTTCCTGTCGCCACACCAACCCTGCACCAATGCCCACTAGAGTTTGCGGGTCAGGGTCTTCCAAGTCCACATTCCATGCTGTGCCAAAATCGATGAAGGGAGCCACTTGCAACACCCCCTCTAATTCCCGTACCCGCAAAATTGGCAAGCGCACCTCCGCCGATGCCAACAGGGCACTGTCGGTCAGCAACACATCCTGCCGATAGCCCCGGATCGTTTGCTGCCCCCCCAAGCCGTACTGTTCCAATGACATCAGGGAATCGTCCGCCACTTGCAAATCCGATCGCAGCAGCAGCAAGGTATCCGGTGCCAACAACCGCACAAATTGGGTTTGTCCACGCCATGCCAAAAAGCGGCTATCGGGTCTACCGTCGTTATTCACTGTGGAACCGAGGGCATCCAACCCCAAACTAAATTGCGATCGCACCGCAAACACCTGGCGATCGCTCTGCTGCGTCCATTCCTGGAAAAACCGCACCGCTGTGACGCGGGAAAAGCCGTCCTCGTTTGCCCCACCCAAGGTCAGGGGAATATCGCCCCCGGCAATCTCTGGCAGAGAAATCCGGCTCTGCACCTCCTGTCGTGATGCCGTTATACCCAAAGCAAATTCCTGGGTGGGAGTGCGAACAATCGGTTGGCGATAGGTGAGTTCCAGGTAGTTGCTGTTGGCGTTGATATTCAATTCGTCAAAGGGTTCTTCAATGATCTCGCCCCGCGCTACGCCCGTGCTAAATGCCAACGTGCCATTGCGGGGGTTGAGGAAAAACCGGGCACTGCCTTCGAGGGCGTCGCTGCCTTCGGTGTGTTCGTAGGTAAAGTCGATCGCCTCCCCAGACCCTGCCACATTTAGCTCTCGCAGTTCTAGTTGCACCCGATCGCTGCCGACACTGGGCGATCGGTTGTTGTCTACCTGCACAAACACATCATCGGTATCGGCTTCGATCACGTTGACGGTGAGCAAACTGGTGCCCAAGCGCGGACCCGCCGCCAACTCCGCCGATAAATTCTCAATCAAGGGATCGAGTTGCAGCAAACGCAAGCCTTGCAGTAGCCGATCGACATTCAAGGGCGTGGTTGCCGCCAACTCAATCCGGCTGCGAACATAGCCATCATTCACCCGATCGAGTCCGCGAATGTCGATCGCCTCCAACGTCCCCTCGATCACCTGCACCACCACCACGCCCTCTTGCAAACGCTGCGGTGGAATGAAGGCTCCAGACGTGGCGTAGCCTGCTTCGAGGTAACGCTGGTTCACAATCGATCGAGCTTCATACAATTCGTCGATCGTAATGGGACGGTTAATGTACTCTGTTGTTGCCGTTGCCAATTCCTCATCGGAAAAAACCGTGTTGCCCAAGAATTCAAACCGCTCTACTACGATCGTTTCTGGAATGTCTTCAGTGGGTGCGATCGGCGGTGGCGTGGGAATGTCTAGAATGGTGTCTGGGGGAGGAGGGAGTTGTGGTTCCGGCAGCGGTTCGAGGGAGGGGGGTTCCTCCGGACGAGGGGGAATTTGGGCGATGAATCGAGAATTGACTACAGTGGAAGATTTATCAGCAGACTTGTTTAACTCGGCACTGTAAACCGATGGGGAAATCAGTAGCAGAATTGTGAGGACGATCGAGCGCCTCAATAGAGCTATAAACCAACAAGATGCAACCATAGAACCGAGCGTGGGGGCTAACGTAAAAGAACAGGGCTTAGGGACAAACGGGATTAACCGGAGCAACCGGGGTGGAATTGTGGGCAAGCAGGAGTATGTCTCCGTTGTCATCGACTTGCCAGTGGGTGAATTCGATCGCTTCAGGAACTGATTCTGGCGCGACCGATTCTGGCGCAACCGTGACCGCTTCAGATTCCGCCGTTGCTTCAGTAGAACTGTCTGGCGACTCCACCCACCCGGCAATTACTGCCTCTGCACTGCGCGGCTCTGTCGCACCGGGGGGAATCCCACCCCGTCCGGTGATATACAACTCCCCCAACTGCCCTGCCGTTGCCCCACCCAATTGCGGACAGCCCTGCACTGCTAGGCTTGAAACATCTACTAGGCTGGTGGGCAATTCTACCAACCCCCGCACTGGGTCAACATCTAACTCGTTGACACTGATAAACCCTTCGTTGCCAAACTCAGAACTGGCGGAAATATCGTTGGTTTGGGGGACATTAGGGCGTTCAGCAATGTCTTGGAGGTTGATCGGACGGACGATCGTAATGTTGCCGCCATCCCCGCCATTGGCATCGGCAATGATGTTGCTGTCGTTGGGGGGGGTGCTGAGGATTAAGGCTCCAACGTCCAGAATAATATTGCCACCGTCGCCTTCGACCGGGGTTACGCCGCCTTCGCCCGATCGCCCCGCCTCTGCTGTCAGATTACTGCCAGACGCCAACACAATAAAATTGGTGTCGCTGATCAATACATCCCCTCCATCCCCTGCCAATGTCAAACTAGCAATGCCCGACCCACCGCGCACAATCACTGGACCGCGCACACTGGCAAAGATACCCCCCGCCTCACTATCAGCAGCCGAGGTCGTAATAAAGGAATTGTTGGCAGCCACCAATAATCCTCCGGTGGTGATTAAAATAGCCCCCCCAACCCCCGTTGCACCAACCCTTGATTCACTGGAAATTGTGCTGTTATTAAGAATTAAATCTCCGCTGGTTTGCACCAGCACCCCTCCGGCATTGCGCCGACCAAAGGTGTTGCTGTTAATTGAGGAATTTTCTAAGGTCGCGGTTCCGGCTTGGACAAATACCCCGCCCGCATTCCCCTGAGCATTTTCAAAGGCAGAGCTAGAGAGTAAGGAACTGGACAATTGCACGTTGGGTGCTTGGAGTGAGACAAACCCTGCTCGTCCATTGGCAAAGGTGGCACTTCTAATCTCCGCTCCATTGCTTAGAGAAATACTGGTTCCCGCTTGTACCACCACTCGCCCCGCGTCCCCCGTACCCAAGGTGTTGCTCAACAACACCGCATTATCGCTCAGGGTAAACCGGGTTCTTGCCTGCACCAACACCCCACCCGCTCGCCCACGACCGCTATCTAACACGCTGCTAAACAACCCTGAGGGGATGGAACTGCCATCCGGATTGGTGCCCGTGCCTGTCACAGTGACGCGGTTAGCTGGGATAAAAACGACCCCAGAACTCCCTGATCCCAAGGTACTTGTCGTAATCTGAGCACCGCCAGAGGTGATGAAATCATCCCCTGCTGCAATGATGATCGAACCAAACAGCACATCGATCGCATCATTAGTATCGGCATCGGGGTCGATCGCCGCGATCGCCCGATAAATATCCGCATTCGTCCCCGTTGCACCCACATTGACGTTGTTGCCAATCCGAGTTCCCGCGCCATCCACAACCACATCATTGGTGGCAATAAACAGAATATTTCCCGCCCGACTGCCCGTGGAACCGATCGCCCCTCCCTCCTCCGCGCCACAAAAACTTGACGCCCCAATCCCCGCACAAACATTGCTGGTGGCTAAAACGTTGATATCTGCCGCATTGACAAACACATCCCCACCCCCTGCCCCAGTCACATCTACGACTGCTCCGTTATCCAAGGTGACATTGGCGAGGGGAAACTCCCGGCGGTAGGTGCGCTCAAAATCGAGTTGAAACTCTCCTGTGGCGCGATCGACCTCCAACTCGACAAACCCTTCCCCCGCCAAGCCTGCCAGTTCCACCCGTCCACCGGGCGCACGCATGTAGCCGCCATCCAACACCACATCGCCGCCGATCAGAAACAAACTTTCTCCATTTGGAACCGTCAAACCGTCGATGAAGTCGGTTGTCGTAAGGCTAGGTGCCTGAGACCGATTGATGATACTGCCATGGGCATTTCCCGGAGTTACCTGGCTAAACAGAAATGCGGAGCGATCGACCCGCAACGTTGGATTGGCGTTCGGTTCCGTGGCGCTAAAGAAACTCGTCTCATTGCTGCGAATTTCATTGGCGGTGCTGGCAATAAAGGAACCACCCCGACAAATCCAATCGGCATTTTCGCCCAACAAAATCCCATTGGGATTGAGCAAAAACAGATTGGCACTGCCCGTTACCCCCAAGGTGCCGAGGATATCCGATCGACTGGTGCCCGTTACCCGCGTCAAGATATTCTCGACCCCAGCCGGATTGGCAAAGTAAACTCGCTGTCCGTCGTCGATGTTGAATTCGGAAAAACTATGGAATAGGTTAGAACCGCTGCGCAACCCCTGATCGATCGAGTCTGCCGCTTGTCCGTCGATCGTCACTCCTCCTTGGCGGAAGCGCGATCGAGTGGACAGTGTGTTATCTGGGGTGATTTGCTGGGCATCGGTGATGGGAGCGATCGCCAATACTATAGCCCCTGCGGTCAGCCCGATTACTGCCCGTGCCCACTCTGCTATAACCATGCTGCCCCTCACCCTGAACGATGCGACTGCGGTAGCCCGAATCATCTCATTACAGTTGTGATCTAAATCGCGATCGAGCTTTGACCCGCTCTAGGAGAATACCAGATTTCAAAAAGGGGATGAAGGGAGACGACGCAGGGGCAGTAGAATTTGGAGGAACAGCGGAGTAGTTAACCATCAAAATCTTTCAAAAATTTATGGGATCTTTTGAACGATACGTGAATTGGAGCGGTGAGTTGTCCTGGCTTCGGCAACTGCTGGTTTTGCTGGGTGTGGTCGGGTTGCTCTGGTTTACAGCAATGCCCGTTGGGTTAGCAGAAAATCTGCCCAATTCCCAGCCAGAAGCGGCGATCGAGCAACCGTTTACCAATGGACTGAGTGCAAATGACATCTCCTCCGAAAAAGTCAGCCAATTTGTCCAAGCCTATCTGCAAGTGTTGGGATTAATTGAGCGCAGGGAGGGCGATCTACAAGCCGCTGAGACCGAATCCGAATCCCTTCAAGTCCAGCAGGAAATCGAAGCGGAAGCCTTTGCTGCGATCGAAGCCACAGGACTCACCCCCCAGGAATATCTCCAACTCTTAGGCGTTGCCAACACCGACCCCGAATTTGGCGAACGGATCGCGATTCAACTACAGGAAGCAATAGACTAGAACGGGTGGTTGGCGATGGGCTGCTAACAGTTGGCTAATGCAAATTTTTGATTATAAATACCTGACAAAGACCGACCCAAATCCCTCCCCTTCCTTAATATCAATTGCCTACAATCAAGTGATGCTGTTGTTGAAGAAGGGACGCCACCGTGACTAGCCCCCGTGTAATTTGTTTGGGCGAGATTTTGTTTGACTTGCTGGCAGATCAACCCGGACGATCGATCGATCAAGTGACTTCGTGGACTGCCTATCCTGGCGGTGCGCCTGCAAACGTGGCGTGCGCCCTGACCAAATTGGGAACTCCGGCAGCATTTATTGGCTGCGTTGGCGAAGATACGGCGGGAAACACACTGGTAGAGCTGTTGCAGGAAACGGGAGTCGATTGGTCGGGGGTGCAGCGCCATTCGATCGCCCCTACTCGCGCCGTGTATGTGGTGCGATCGATCGCAGGCGATCGGCAATTTGCTGGATTTGGCGATCGCTCCACCACAGAATTTGCCGATACGCGCCTGCGGGCAGACCTGTTGCCAGTTGATCTGTTTGACAGTGCTGAGTTCCTGGTACTAGGAACGTTGGAAATGGCATACCCGGAGTCTTACAACGCCATCCTCAAAGCACTGGAGTTAGCCGACCACCACAACCTCAAAATTTTGGTAGATGTCAACTGGCGACCGATGTTTTGGAGCAATCCTGCCGATGCCTTACCAATTATTCAAGACTTAGTCAAACGAATTGATTTTCTCAAACTGTCGGTAGAAGAAGCCGAAATGCTGTTTGGCACCCGCGACCCAGGAGCGATCGCCCACCGTTCCGACTCCCTAGAAGGAGTGCTGGTGACGGATGGTGGCGAGGGCTGTGCCTATTGCTTGAGCAACAACGAGGGCAAACTCTCCGCCTTTGCCATGGATGTGGAAGACACTACGGGCGCAGGCGATAGTTTCGTCGCTGGATTTCTCCATCAGGTCTGTCAAAAAGGGGTACATGCCTTGGGCGATGCTGACACAGCCCACGCCATGGTCACCTATGCCAGTGCGGTGGGGGCGTTGACGACAACCCGCGCTGGGGCGATCGCCGCCCAGCCCACGGGGGCTGAGGTAGAAGCCTTTCTCTATCTCAACCGTCTAGAGTCGGTCAATCAAGGATAGGTAGACCGAAAAAATCTTAAACCTGCACCAAGCCTACTTCCTCTGCTTCCATTGGGGCAGTGGGGTGGGCTGCCAGGTGTTCGATCGCCCGATCGATTAGATCAATGCCCTGGGTCACGGTTTCGATCACCGCCAGTTGCCCCCGCAGTTCGGCGGCGTTGAGAAATCCCTTAGCATACCAGGTCATGTGTTTACGGGCTTGACGAATGCCGCGATCGCCCTTGTATTCCCACAGCATGATCAGGTGGTCGCGGGCACATTGCAATCGTTCGATCGGCGTGGGAGATGGGCGTTCATCCCCCGTTTTGAGAAAGTGATCGATCTCGCCCACCAAAAAGGGATAGCCCAACGTGCCACGAGAGCACATCACCCCGTCCGCTCCGGTCAGTTCTAGACATCGCACCGCCGCTTCAACGGAGAAAATATCGCCGTTGGCAATCACTGGAATCGACAGTGCCTGCTTGGCTCGGGCGATCCATTCCCAACGGGCGGAGCCGTTGTAGCCTTGGGCGCGGGTGCGACCGTGGAGGGTGAGCATCTGTGCCCCTGCGTCTTCCATGCGGCGGGCAAAATCCACAGCATTGATTTCTTGTTCACTCCAGCCGATGCGGGTTTTGACGGTGACAGGCACGTTGACCGCGTTGACCACGGATTGGACGATCGCCCCTGCCAACTCTGGTTGCCGCAGCAACGAGGAGCCACCGCCATTGCGAGTAATCTTATTTACCGGGCAACCCATATTGATGTCTATGGTGTCGGCTCCCTCTGCCACCGCCATTTGCGCCGCTTCTGCCAAAAAATCGGGGCGACAATCAAACAGTTGAATGCTGATGGGACGCTCATTGCGATCGATCTCCATGATCTTGGGCAACTGTTTGACGTAGTGCAGCCCTGTCGCATTCACCATTTCGGTGTACATCATTGAGTCGTGGGCATAGCGCCGCACCAAGCGACGAAACACCAGATCGGTGACGCCGGAGAGGGGCGATTGCAGCACTCGGCTTTTGACCTCGACAGGGCCAATTTTGAGAGGGGAAGCAAGGCGGGTTTTGAGATCAGACGACAGGGCAACCATGACAACAGTGACTCACGCGCGATAGTCTAACTGATCTGATTGTATCTGGGATAGCAATCGACCTGTCAGCGGCGATCGCTCCTAACCCGGTTTAGATAGATTAAATCTTTAATTTCCGTGAACGCTAGGGCGATCGCCACTCCGTACAATTACTGTATTAAGCTAACCCCCCATTCCCGATTAACCCGCATTCATTTCTTGTTGTTCCTACCCTATGATGGCAAACCATTTCGATCGATTGGTCAAAACCACCCTACCGTTTGGATTCCTGGCATTTGCCATGCTTCCTGCTGCTCCCTCCCTTGCAGGTTCCCTGGTGTTGGTGGGGGGAAACTGGGCTTATCCAGGCGTTGGGGGGGATGCGGAACCCTATGGCGTCTCCATCTACGAAGAGGTGATCAATCTAGCCGGAGGAGCAGATAGCGCTAGCATTGGGATTTTTACCACGGCCTCCAGTGCCAGTAGCGCCCCAGGAAACGGTGCTCTCTATGTCGAAGACTTTCAAGCCCTCTACCCCGACATCGACGTGGAGTGGATTCCCTTCACCATTGGAAACTGCGAGGGTCTAAAGAACGACGCTAGTTTTGCAGCAACCTTGAGTGGCAAAACGGGCTTTGTTTTTGGCGGCGGCGACCAATCCCGCATCACAGATTGTTTCTTTGACCAAGACCCGATCGCTGGAACCCGTACTAACAGCTTGGTGTTTGATGCATTAGAAGCTGCCTACCAGGGTGGGGCAGTGGTGGCGGGGACGAGTGCGGGGACGACCGTGCAAGCGGCAGAACCGATGATCACGGAAGGTCAGACTTACGAAGCATTGGTGTATGACCCGATTAGTTTGATCGACATTCCACCGATCGCCGATGAGCTGTACTACAACCCGTTGGGTGGGTTTGGGTTCTTTAACTATGGATTACTCGACACCCACTTTAGCCAATGGGGGCGGCAGGGACGGATAATTCGGCTGGCTGCCGAGACTGGTAAAGAACTGACGTTTGGAGTAGACGAAAACACTGCATTAATTGTCAGCAACCCCGATACTCCAGAAGTCAGCTTCACGGTGTTGGGCGAGGGTGGCGTCTTCATCTCCGATCTGGGCGAGGCAACGGTGGGTGAAAAGAACGGCTACTGGACAATTTCAGATGTGCAAGCCACCTATCTAACAGAGGGCGATCAATACAATCCCCTCACCCAAACCGCCACTGTTGCTCCCTCCAAATCGTCGATTGCCGGATTGGAGGAGTTGGCGAGTGTCCCCGTTGAGGAAGACATCTTTAGCAGCCTCAAACCCGAACCCCCACCCGATGTGGACGGTCGCGCCAATGAGCGGGCATTGACGGAAACGGCGATCGCCCTGGTCAACAGCAAAGCCACCCAAGCGTTTGGAGTTAGCTACGAAACGGAGCCAGTTCAATACGGCGTTTTGCTTACCAAACCGGGGGACGTCGCCGGATTTATTGGACTAGACAACCAAGGAGCCGAAAAAATCTCCTTCCAAAACCTGAATCTGGCGATCGCCCCCGTTCCCGAACCTGGTTCAGTGTTGGGGTTCCTAGGCATGGGGCTAGCGGGCATCGGAGTCTGGAAAAAGCGGCAGCGATCGCACTCCTAGCTCCTCCCCAACCCGCCCTTCTAAAAGACCCCCAGCTTCTTGGAGAAGCTGGGGGTCTGCTGCATCCAGATTTTTTGGACAAACAGAATTCCTTCTGACCAACCAACCCCTACCCAACCCTCAACAACTCCACATCAAAAATCAACGTCGAGTTGGGAGGAATTACTCGACCCGCGCCCCGGGAGCCATAGCCGAGGTCGGGGGGAATGATCAATTGGCGACGACCGCCCACCTGCATCGAACCGACACCCTCGTCCCATCCTCGGATCACTTGACCTGTGCCAATGCGGAAGGAGAAGGGGCGATCGCGATCGCGGGAGCTATCAAACTTGGTGCCATCTTCCAGGGTGCCCGTGTAGTGAACCGTTACCGTTTGCCCGGTTTGGGGGGTAGCACCCGTGCCCTCTACAAGGTCGATGTATTTCAAGCCTGACTCGGTGGTCACTAGGTTGGGATTGCTGTCCATGGGGTCGGCTGACTCGATGGTGGCAGGTTCCGCCGGGTTGCCAAAGGTCTCGTGGGGGTCGCTCACCTGTGCCACTGCATCGGGTAGGGGGGTGGATGCGGCGGCGATCGCGGTGGGGGCAGGTTGAATGAATTGAGCCACAATCAAAAACAGGCAACACGCCAGCATAATTCCCAAACTAATTAAAATCTCTCGCATGGGTTGTCCTCCATCACGCCTAATGTTTTCTCAGTCTACACCGCCCTTGTGGGCGGCTAAAGGGGCACTACGTCTGCTAGCGCCACAGTTTGTTTTCTAGATCTCGCACTTGCCTTTCGAGGCGATCGAGCCGTCCCCGCAATTCATCCATTTCATTTTGCCGAGGCACACCCAAATCTTGCAGCACATGGCGCAATTGTCGTTGAAACTGCGCTTCCATATTGCCTTGCTCATTCTTTAACTGATTCATAAGGTCAGCCGCAAAGGTACGGGCTTGCTCTGGATCAAGTTTGCCATCCCGCACCCACTGATCGGTGACATCCTTGAGTTTCTCCGCCACCAAGGACGTAGTGCCAATGCCAATCATCAATAATTGTTGCAGCAGATTATTACTATCCATGAGATTCCTATCTAGGGGTGGTTAAATTGGCTGATGCCTCAGATTAGAGTCATGATGAATAAGAACCCATCAGCCCAATGTCTTATTCTGACAAACCTATTCCTCCAACCCTATTCTTACAAATTTGGCACTGTGCAACGCGAAGCAACTATGGTTATTGAATGGCTCAAGGTAATGGTTGACCCGGATGTACGAGAGCAATTTGTCCAAACAGATGAAGAAATTTGGACTGCTGCTCTAGCCGAGTATCCTGGGTTTCTAGGGAAAGACGTTTGGATCAGCCCTGACAATCTAGCAGAGGTGATTCTGATTGTCCGATGGAGTAGTTTTGCAGCGTGGGATGCCATTCCACCAGCCGAGCTAGAGCAGATCGAAGCTCGATTTCGCGAGGCTATGGGCGACACCTATGAGATCGTTGGTTCTGCCCGCTATCAAGTGCGTAAGTTTATGCGGCAATAAAGGGGGGAATCAATGCTAGAGTGTCCGCGCTGTCACCAACCGATCGATGCCCAGCGATCGCCTGTCCCTCCTGTCACATTACTCTAAAAGCCTACGGTCATCCTGGCATTCCCTTATTTCGTGCTACTGACAAGACCTATCTCTGTGACACCTGTGCCTACCATGCAGATGACACCTGCACCTTCCCCCAACGTCCCTATGCTAAGGAATGCACCCTCTACACCGATCTGACGACCCAATCTGCCACCCCCCACCCTGCCCAGTCTAGTTTCACCCTGACGCGATGGCTCAGGGGCGGCAAGGTGTGGTGGCTTGTCATGGCTGGTTTGCTAGCCGCGAGTGTGTGGTTGGCGTGGTCCGACCAACTCACGCCGCGCTCCTGTCAAGGAGTCGATTCATCGCAATGTTGAGTGCAGTTCCCAGCCCTAACTCCAGATTGCATCCAACAACTCCACCCCATCCAAATTGGCAAAATCTAGATTGGCATGGGTGAGGTCGGCTCGATAGATATCCGCATTGAATAGAATTGCATCCTCCAGATTGGCATGGTGGAGTTTGGCGTTGCTGAGGTAAGCCTCGGTGAGGTTGGTGCGCTGTAGCATCGATCGGCTGAGGTTGGCATTGCTCAGATCAGCTCCCGTGAGATTTGCTCCAGTCAGGTCAGCTCTGGTGAGATTCGCCCCCGTCAGATCCGCCAAACTCAAATCTGCTCCCGTCAAGGTTGCCTCGTTCAAATTGGCATAGCGCAGATTCACCCCGTGAAAGTTAGAGTTGCTAAGATTAGCGCGGGTAAAGTTCACCGCTTCTAAAATTGCCCAACGCCAATCTGCCCCTCGACTAGTGGCAAGATTAAAACTGGATTTGGAAAATCGCCCCCGCAGCAAAATTGCCCGATCGAGCGATGCCCCATCTAGATTTGCCTCTGACCCTACCACAGCGCTCAGATCTGCCTCATCTAAATCGGCTCCGCTCAAATTAATCCAACGCAGGTTCGATCGACTCAAATTGGCACGAAATAATTCAGCCCGGCTCAGGTCGGCTTTGCAAAGATTAGCCCGTCTAAAATTTGCTTCGGTCAAAATCGCACGGCTCAGGTGAATTCCACTCAACAATTCCATCGGAGCATTCATTCCACTCAGATCGGGTTTGATACCCAACCGCACCAAGTGGGTTTGTCGCCACTCATTCCAGGCATCTACTCCTTGTTGCAAAATCGCTAGCAGATCCGGGTTTGCCATGATGGGGCGGGGAAAAGACTCGATTGACCTTATCAATATTCTCTCGGTCGATCGAGTCATCCGGAAGGGAGGGGAATAACAATGAGCTAACGCCAACCGCTACGCTAAAATCCCCAATGCCGCTTTGCTCCAATATCGAGATGCAAAATATGTCTACGGTTGCCGGGATAGATGCCCAAGCCGCCCACCCACCAACCCATCAATTGTTTGCCCAACTCTCGACCGCTATAGCCCGCCACTACTACGTCCACGGCTTTGCCCGTCAAATGTTGGCTATGCTTGGCTCCACCGACGCGGGAGTTCCACGGTTCGGGGCGATACCAGGAGGTGATCCGGAAGGGTTTGCCGATCTGTTGACGGGCTTTTTCGAGTTGGGTAGCGAGGGCAATGATGTGGTTTACATGCTCCACGGTCTGAGGAATGCGAGTACCACTGTGGGTGGCTTCTCCCCAGGAGAAACAGCCTGCTGCAAGGATGGGTTGGTCGGTGTAGACAATGCCTTTGCCACCCGGTAGGACAATTTTTTGTCCTTTGGGTGGGGGAGGGGGGAGGGCGATCGGGTGGGGACTATTGGGGTTGGGCAAGGGATACACGACTTGTCCATCAAACTCCACCCTGGCATGGGCTTCGTAGACATACCAGGTGCTCAAGCCGCGAATGTAATCGTCGGGATGGTCGATCGCAAATTTAATGTGATTTTTGAACTCAGCACGGGCATCCGCGTAGGCGTAGGAATGGAGATCAAAGGTGGTTCCCTTGGTGACGCGATAGGCGTCTTCGTCAGCCAGTTCGCTGGCTTGGACGGGGCGGCGTTTGAGGATCGTATCCTGGGAAATCTTCAGGATCTGAGTAGCGGATTGTTCCTCCAGGGGGTAGACAACTTCGCCATCAAACTCGATCTCAGCTAAGCGATTAAAGACAAACCAGGTATTAAACCCGTTGAGGTGCCCCTGTTTCAGAGTAAATTTGAGGTGTTCGTCAAAATCTCCTAGGGAATCTGCGTAGGCGTAGGACTGAATTTCAAACTCAGTCCCGGCAGTAACCGCGTAGGTTTCCTGAGCTGGCAAATGTCCTAAATGCTCTGGACGACGCTTAAATACGGCATCCTTGGTAATCTTCAAAATCTGCTTCGTCATAATAACCTCATCCATGGGCAGATGCGCTTTGGGTGATTCCATGGAACCTCCTATCAGAGATGGCAGCATCGGTGAATGTATGGGGAAGAGTTAAGAAGAATTTGTGAATCAGCGCATTTACCCCTAGAAGAGTTGAGTTGGTATGGGAATAGTTGACCATCGTTCTACGGTTCGCCGAGTTCTGCTGATGACATTGTTGCTGAACCTTGTGGTTTTGGGGTTGAAAGCCGTGGTGGGCTACTGGACAGGTTCCCTTAGCCTGTTGGCAGACGCATTGCACAGCGTCACCGACAGCGCTAATAATGTGCTGGGGTTAGTCACCAATCAAATGGCGTCTCCGACTCCCGATCGCGAGCATCCCTACGGGCACCAAAAATTTGAGGCGATCGGGGCGTTGGGCATTGCCACTTTTTTGGGCGTTGCCTGTTTTGAAATTTTGCAAAGTGCCATCCACCGTCTGTTGAACCGTGGAGAAGCGATCGCCATTTCAGGTAGCGAATTGTGGTTACTAATTGCGGTTTTAGGCATCAATATTTTCGTTGCCTTCTATGAACGGCGCGTGGGCAATCGCATTCGTAACCCAATTTTGATCGCCGATGCCCAACACACGATGAGTGATATCTGGGTGACGATCACTGTTTTAATAGGCTTGATCGGCATTTGGATCTGGAAGGTGCAATGGCTTGATCTGGCGTTGGCGCTACCCGTTGCCCTACTGGTATTTCGCAGTGGTTGGTCGGTGCTGCGGGCAAATATACCCTGGCTGGTAGACGAGATGGCGATCGCGCCCGAAGCCATCTATGAGCAAGTGATGCAGATTCCGGGTGTGCTCAATTGCCACAGCATCGCATCACGCGGGTTGCTAGGTCGCCAAATGTTTATTGAGATGCACCTGATCGTCAATGCCACCGATGTGGAGGCGGCGCACACCATTACCGAAGCTGTCGAAGCCAGACTAGAGGAACTCTATAGCCCAGTTCGGATTAGTATTCATGTAGAGCCGCCCCACTACAGCTCCAATCAACTGAGTTACGAAGGATAGAGAAGAGATGAAGCACTCAAAGTGAACCGTGAAAACACGTAAATCGCCTCTGGGTTCTAATGGGAAAACACCCTGAGAAACACGGTGGTACTACTCACTGTTTTCATAGAAAACAGCTATAGCCATCCTTCCTCCTGCTTGGCATTGAGCTTCTTCATAAAATCCCCTAAACCGATGAACGTCCCTTTCCCCTACAACGAAGAACAGCGAATTGCCCAACTGCTGACCTACGGAATTTTGGACACCGAAGCAGAGACGGCTTATGACGATCTGATTGCCATTGCTGCTCATATTTGTCAAATGCCGATCGCATTGGTGAGTTTGATTGATGTCGATCGCCAATGGTTCAAATCAAAGCTGGGGATAGATGCCGCTGAAACGCCCCGCGCTTGGGCGTTCTGTGCCCATGCCATCCTCAGTCCGAATGAAGTACTGATTGTATCCAATGCATTGGAAGATGAGCGATTTGCCACCAATCCTCTGGTGGCGGGAGACCCCCACATTCGCTTCTATGCAGGCGCACCACTGGTGACTGCCGATGGGCTAGCCATGGGAACCCTGTGTGTGATCGATCGCCAGCCCAGAGTGTTGTCAAATGAGCAGATTGTTGCCCTCAAAGCCTTGAGTCGGCAAGTTGTCAGTCAACTTGAACTGAGGCTTAGTCTCACCCACCTCCATCAGGAAATGGCAGAGCGGCAGCGGGCTGAAGCGGAAATTCGCCACCTCAATGCTGCCCTAGAAGACCGCATTCGGCAGCGAACCATGGATTTGCAGCAAGCGCTAGACGAATTGAAGCAAACCCAGGCTCACTTGGTTAATACCGAGAAGATGACTTCCTTGGGGCATTTGGTGGCAGGAGTCGCCCACGAAATTAATAACCCCCTTAGCTTTGTGGCAGGCAACGTCCGCTATGCCCAGCAATACATAGAGCATCTTTTGAGTTTACTTAGACTCTACAAGCAGGAATATCCCCATCCCAGTTCTGCCCTACAGCGCAAGGAAAGAGATGTGGAATTAGATTACATCGTAGATGATTTACCTAATCTGGTTGCTTCGATGAAGCTGGGCACCGATCGCATTCAAGAAATTGTCAGCTCCTTGCGCAATTTTTCTCGCATGGACGATGTCAAATGCCAACCCATTGATCTGCATATTGGTCTCGACAGCACCCTAATGTTGTTGCGTTATCGCTTAAAAGCCCATGCGGCGTATCCAGAAATTCAATTAATTCGTGATTACGGCAATCTTCCCCTAGTCACTTGCTACGTCGGGCAACTAAACCAAGTGTTTATGAATCTATTAGCCAATGCCATCGACGCCCTAGAAGAATCCTACAATTCCCGCCAATTGGAATGGACAGGTTCCTCCAACCACCCGCATGAGAAATACCCCACTCACCAACCCACCATTCGGATTTGCACCACTGCCGTTGATCCTCACTGGGTGCAAATTTCGATCGCAGACAACGGCGTTGGCATGGATGCAGCCGCCCACACCCATCTGTTTGAGCCCTTCTTCACCACAAAACCTGCTGGTAAGGGAACAGGGTTAGGGCTATCGATTAGTCACCACATTGTCACCAAGGTGCACAAGGGACAGTTGCGCTGCCACTCCCACCGTGGACAGGGAACAGAGTTTATTATTCAACTTCCCGTTTTGCCGCAACCGCTGGCGATCGCCTCCGCCCCTCCTCGGCTAACGGTGGAACAGCTATAGCGATGGACGCCGCTGTCGTAGGGCATGATGAAACCCAAGCACAACCAGCACGTTGGAAAGGGTGAGGAAAAACTCTGCACCACCGTGAAGGTAATCCACATCGGCAAGCGATCGCCCATATACCCGCTCTGCGTAAAGTCCTGCTGGAATGGTGACTGCCACAAACACCAACGTCATGTAAAACCCAATGAGGGCTAAGCGAGGGGTCTGGCGCGATCGAGTGAGAAACCACAAAAATCCCAGGTAGGGAAACAGCGACAGGGCAAATAGGGTCTCTTTGGAGAATAGATTGGAGAGGGAAGCGGCTAGGGCGAGCGGGAGAGGCATTGGGGGGAGG
>JAAUSV010000427.1 GCA_012032525.1 Leptolyngbyaceae cyanobacterium SL_7_1 | reverse complement strand
CGATGGACGGGTGGTGGACGGCAGGGAGCTATGCGGTGAGACCCAATTAGGACGGAAGTTTGTCTACTGCACCGATACGATCTACTGCGAGAATGCGGTGAAATTGGCACGGGATGCCGATGTCTTGATCCACGAAGCCACCTTTTCTCACCTAGATGCAGAAATGGCAGAACAGCGCCTGCACTCCACCTCCACCATGGCAGCACAGGTAGCATTAAATGCGGGAGTCAAGCAATTGTTGATGACCCACTTTAGTCCCCGCTATGCACCGGGTAATGCGATCGGGCTGGAAAATCTGCTGGCTGAGGCACAAGCCATTTTCCCCAATACCCTGATGGCGCATGACTTCTTTACCTACGACATCCCTCGCCGCCAGGTTCTAGCCCAGCCAGAACCCGTGGCGTCGCGTTGAGGCAAGCTATCCCACCCCCAATCCCTAAGCGGGGGTGCCAAATTTTTGAGTCCAATAGTGAGACCAGTTTACAGTTCCGGTGTCGTTGGCTAGATAGTAATGACCAACACCAAGCTCTCGTAGATTGGGATTGAGCATATTCGCTCGATGTCCGGGGCTATTGATCCAACCCTGTACCACGGCTTCAGGCGTCGCATACCCAGCCCCAATATTTTCCGCCGCACTAGAGAAGTTGTATCCTGCCGCTTGCATGCGATCGAAGGGAGACGACCCGTTGCTCCCCGTGTGGGAAAAGAAATCTTGCAATGCCATGTTTTGGCTGTGGGATTCGGCGGCGGCTGCCAGTTTGGCGTTGTAGCTCAGGGGAGTCAACCCATTTTGCTGGCGAAAGGTATTGGTCAGTTGGAGGACTTGGCTTTCAAAGGACGTTGCTGTCGGTGGAGTCGGTGGAGTGGGTGAAGGCGGTGGGGTTTGAAGGGTGGGTTTGAGGGAGTAGTTTGCCGCCGTTCTCCCACCCAACGAGACCCGCAGGAAAAAGACACCTGCTTGCAGTCCCGATCGAACAAGTTTGCCTAAATTCCCCGCTCGGCTACGGGTGCGAGCGATGACTTCACCCGTATTGAGTTGCCCATTACGGTTGCGGTCTTGAATCAATTCCAAGACAGAATTTTGTCCCAAACCATCGAGGTGAACAGTGAGATTACTACTGCGGTTGAGTCGAAATTTGTAGATGCGATCGCTATTGCTTGTGGTCAGCCGTCCAGTATAAGCCGTTGCTTGAGTGGTAAGGTTAATCGTTTGGTCAGGTTTTAAGCTAATGGGAGTTGTTTTAGGTGTCATAGCGTTGGAGCCTCTCCTATATGTGACTACCTGAAATCGATCGCACCCTATTTAAGGAGACACCCCATCGATCGTGGGAGGGTGTGTGACACTTTTGCGGATTTCCATACCTGTCCTCATCCCCTAGTAATCCACTCGAAAAATTCAGTAAGCAATCTCCAGCTCTACTCAGTTCAATCAATGGTTTGTAAACCCTTACAAAGGCGATAGAAGAGGAATAATTCCTCTGTTAAAAATTATTTTCTTAACTAATCCATCCTTCTTGTAAATTAGTTTTGATAACCATAATTTTATCTCTTGAAACATTTGAAAATACCTTGTTGACTCAGTTTGATCTGAAAAGTTCCCTCTATGCAATGAGACTTATCTCATAAATTATTCACCGTCTCATTAAGAAGAAAATGAACAATTATCTTTAGGAATTGATGAGTTTAAACCACACAATTTCTACCATCGTTCTCTAAATTATTCAGGGAGTTTTTGTATGAATCGCAAGTCTCGCATGAATCCTCAGATTGTTCTGGGTGTGTTCTTGGCAACCAGTGTAGGTTGTTTATTTCCAACAAACAATCAACTTGCCAATGCTGATATGCTCTCTGAGCAAAGTTCTACAACTCAACCCCGACGAGTTGGTGCCCAAGTTATCGATTTAGGGAGTCAACAGGTCGAATTGCATGACTCTTCAGATTTGATGGCACGACGCCGCCAGCGTCGAGGTCGCAATCCAAACCGGAACTCTAACCGGAACTCTAATCGGAACTCCAACTCGAACAGTAATTCTAATTCAAACAACAACTCCAACTCAAATAGTAACTCCAATTCAAACAGCAACTCCAACTCGAATAGTAACTCCAATTCAAACAGCAACTCCAACTCGAATAGTAACTCCAACTCGAATAGCAACAACTAATCTGATGACACCAGCTTTGCATCAGCAATAGGTTTCAGGATGTGGGCAACGCCCACATCCTGAAACCTGTCGTCAGATTATTCGTCTCTCAGCGTTTGATGTTATTGAGTTCAAGCAATTATCACCCCATGAAGATCCTGCAACAGTTACTTGAACCTTGTTCGATCGAGCAGTTTTTCTCAGAATACTGGACACAAAAGGCAGTTCACATTCCCACGGATGATTGTCATCGGTTCGATCGCTTCTTTTCGTGGGGCGATCTAAATCAATTATTGAACTATCACAACTTGACAGAACCCGATTTACGCTTTTCTCTCAATGGGGAGTCTCTACCTGAAACGTCCGATCCCCAAAGTTGGCAGTCCTATTTGCGTCAGGGGGCGACGTTAATCATCAACGGTCTACACCAACGATTACCAGCGATCGTCAAATTGGCGGCGGATCTGCGATCGGACATCGGGTATCGCACCACATCAACGTGTACGTCTCTCCAACCACCCAGCAAGGATTTGATTGCCACTACGACAATCATGACGTGTTGATCTTGCAAGTCGCAGGTGAAAAAGAGTGGTTTGTGTTTCCAGAAACCCAACTCTATCCTGTGGTAAAACATTCGTCGGATCTGGCTGCGCCAGCCCAACCCCCTTACCTCAACTGCATCCTCAAAGCTGGAGAAATGCTTTACATTCCACGAGGGCACTGGCACTACGCCGTTGGCTGTGGGCAACCCTCCATTCATCTCACCGTTGGCATTGATTGCCCAACAGGGCTAGATTGCCTTAATTGGCTAGTAGATGACTTGCAAAAGCAGGTCAACTGGCGGCAGAGTTTGCCTGCGGTGACGGATGGCGATACGACGGCTTTGGAGAAGCAGTTAGATCGTCTCCGTCACCAATTGATTGATTATCTGAGCCAACCGGATGCCTTCAGCCATTACGTGGGCGATCTAACTCGTCGTGATTTGCCACCCTTGCCGATCGCTCTCCCGTGCCAATTGGGCATTGATATTTTTCCTAATCATCTCTTTACCCGGTTTAGCTGGTCTCCTTTGCATCCCATTCGGGTTAGGCAAATGGGCGAAGACCATCATCAGATCCAGGTTGGAACGAAGCAGGTTGATCTAACCGGGCTGTCCCCAGCATTTGTGGACAATTTCTTTGCCCAGCAAGAATTCAGCCTCCTTGAAATAGCTGATTGGGCACCAGATTTAGAACTGGATGGCGAGGTTGTGCCATTGCTGACCCAATTGGTAGAAGCAGGGATTTTGCAAGTTAAGACGCATTAACCAGTCCTTTTTTCCATGACTATCCGATGCACTGCCGCCTCTTGTTGTTGAAAAACATCCAGGAGAGTGGAAAGAAGGTCATGTAGCGATTAACCGTTTCTAGACCCACCAGGTCTAACGCTTTTGCTTGGTTGCTTACAAGGCGGTCGTACCACGCGCTCAAGGTGGGTCTGTAATCATGAATTGAATCATGAGTGACGGCGAATCCAGCTTGCTTTGCTGCCTCTAAATGAGTTTGATGCATTACCAATAGGGAGCCTGGAAAAAACAACTGCACCATCACCATCGATACGGGATAGGCTTCCCGCTCCAGCGAAAAGAACTGATGCACCGCTAATCCTCCCGGTTGCAGGGCATCGTAGATTTTCTGATAAACGCCCGCTAGCTCATTGGGTCGCACATGCTCCAAGGCTCCAATCGAGTAGATGCGATCGTAGGGTGCCTGCGTAAAAGCATCGGTAATGAAGTTAGTCAGCGAAACCTTGAATCCTAAGCG
>JAAUSV010000426.1 GCA_012032525.1 Leptolyngbyaceae cyanobacterium SL_7_1 | reverse complement strand
AGATGCGCCCCGACCAGCAGCAGCAACTCCAACAGCAATTGGGGCAAGGATTTGAACAACACCTACTAACCAATCTGGGCTATGCTGCCCGCATCTATCCCGCCCTCTGGCAAGGGTTGGAAACCGATCAGCCCACGGGCATCCCCCTTGATCTCGATCGCGCCTTTACCTTTTTGAAAGAATCCGCCTGGGTCCTGGAAAATGCGGGCTACAAGGTGATTGTGCCTGCTTGGTGGACTCCCAAGGGACGGCAGCGGGCAAAGGTGCGATTGCAGGCAAAGGGCAAATCGCTAGGGGGGGGGAGAGGACAAATCGAAGCAGTATTTTTCCTTTGAAAGCTTGGTGGCATACCAGTACGAACTGGCGATCGGCAATGAAGCGGTGAGCGAAGCAGAATGGCAACAACTGATCACTGCCAAAACGCCCCTGGTGAAGTTCCGGGGGCAATGGATGGAACTTGATCAAGACAAAATGCGGCAAATGTTGGAGTTTTGGAAAGCCCAACAGCAGGAAAACCCAGAACTGGGCTTGTTAGATTTCCTCAAACTGACGGCAGGGGCAGAGGAGGAGAGCTTGGAGATTCAGGTCGATCGCCAGGATGCCTTGTCCGACATGTTGACGAAACTAAGCGACAAAACCCAGCTTCAACCCGTCAGCGATCCCAAGCATTTGCAGGGCAAGTTGCGCGAGTACCAAAAACGGGGCGTTTCCTGGTTGCAATATCTAGAGGAGATTGGCTTGAATGGCTGTCTTGCTGATGATATGGGGTTGGGAAAGACGGTGCAGGTGATTGCCCGGTTGCTGCAAGAACGGGAACTGGCACAGAAGAACCGCAACCAGCCGTTTCCCCCAACGTTGCTGATTGCCCCCACCTCGGTGGTGGGCAACTGGTATCACGAGATCCAGAAATTTGCCCCCCGATTGAAAGCGGCGGTGCACCACGGTAGCCAACGCACCAAGGACAGCAAAGCCTTCAAGCAAGCCTGCCGAGAACACGATTTGATCATCACCTCGTTTGCCCTGGCACGAAAAGATATTAGCCTATTCAGCGACATCAAATGGCATCGGATTGTGTTGGATGAAGCACAAAATATCAAAAATCCCAAAGCCGATTTAACAAAATCAATTTTGAAACTGTCTGCCCCCCACCGACTGGCATTGACGGGAACTCCGATCGAAAACCGTCTGCTAGATCTGTGGTCGATTTTCAATTTTCTCAATCCAGGCTACCTGGGCAACCAGACGCAGTTTCGCCGCAGCTTTGAATTGCCCATTCAAAAAACAACGATCGACGGCAATCAGAAACCCTCAAAAAATTGGTAGAGCCATTCATTCTCAGGCGCGTTAAAACCGATCAATCGATCATCAAAGACTTACCCGATAAAGTTGAACAAAAACTCTACTGCAATCTCACGAAGGAACAGGCATCTCTCTACGAAGCAGTTGTCAAAGACATAGAAACCAAAATCGAAAGCACTGATGGCATCCAACGCAAGGGATTGATCTTGGCAACCCTGACAAAACTCAAACAAATTTGTAACCATCCCATGCAGTTTCTTCAGGATGGCAGTGAATTTACACCAGAGCGATCGCACAAACTCTCTCGTCTAGATGAGATGGTGCAGGAAGCCATTGAGGAAGGGGAAAGTTTGTTGATCTTTACACAATTTACTGAAATTGGCGAAGCCCTAGAAAAGTATTTGCGCCAAACTCGACACTACAACACCTACTACTTGCATGGCGGCACCTCACGCCCCAAACGGGAGCAAATGATCAGCGAATTTCAAAGTCTCGAAACCGAACCGTCGGTGTTTGTCTTGTCGTTAAAAGCGGGAGGTGTGGGAATTACCCTAACTAAAGCGAACCACGTGTTTCACTTCGATCGCTGGTGGAATCCATCGGTGGAAAATCAAGCCACCGATCGCGCCTTTCGGATTGGTCAAAAGAAGAATGTTTTTGTCCACAAATTCGTGGCGATGGGAACCTTGGAGGAGCGGATTGACGAAATGATCGAAGACAAGAAAAAGCTGGCAGGGGCGATCGTTGGGTCTGACGAATCCTGGTTGACGGAGTTGGATAACGACGCCTTCAAAAAACTGATCGCCCTAAATCAGAGCGCCATTTTGGAGTAACCCGATGAGTCAATTTAGCCGCAGTTGGTGGGGACAGAAGTTTATTGAAGCCTTGGAGCAGTTCACTGATTCTGGGCGATTGAGTCGGGGGCGCTCCTACGCTAAGGGAGGGAAAGTCAAACATTTTGCTATCAAAGATGGCGTTGTGACGGCTGAAGTTCGAGGATCAATCAATCCCTACTACGGCGTTTACAAGGAACCACTTTACGAAACCTCGATCGCCTTTCAATCGATCAGCGCGGCAAAATGGGCAGCCGTGGTTGCCCTGATCGCCTCCAAAGCCAGCCTGATCTCCCGGCTATTACTGAATGAAATTCCCGACAACATCGAAGACTCGTTTACCCAGTTGGGCATCCACTTACTACCCCACAGCCACAAGGATTTCAAATCCGACTGCTCCTGCCCAGACTACAGCAATCCTTGCAAACATATTGCCGGGGTGCATTATCTGGTTGCTGCCGAACTCGATCGCGATCCATTTTTGCTATTCGAGTTGCGCGGCTTGTCCCGCGAAGACTTACACAAAGAACTGGCAAAATCACCCCTAGGACAAGCCCTCGCCGCTGAGCTACAACTGCAAAACCGTCCACCCACCGCTGTTGCGTCTTACTACACCCGCCCCACCACCCAACCCGCTGGGACAATTACAAATTTACGCGACGTTTGGCATGGGGCAAAACGCTTGCCTCAAACGATCGAGCCTCTCCCCGACGCCCTCGTTTCCGGCATTCCAATCAAAAAACAGGGCGACTATCCCGCCTTTTGGACGCGGGATAATTCGTTTATCGCCGCGATGGAAACCCTCTATGAACAGGTTAGACAAAAGGGGCAGCTTTAGCCCGCTGGTTGTGTTCTTATAAATCTTTTTGATTCGAGAAACTCAAAGTATTTTTGATAGATTCATGTAATCTTATGACAACAAAATAAGGAAATTATAAGAAAACCCTAATGGAAACCTATTACTATTCAACTTTCAGATGATAGATAAAGTTGAGGGAGAAAAGTATTCTTCTACAGGAAAAATGTATGGATTAGGAATAGTTACCAGCGAGTTGTGGCAATCAAAAGGTTAAGACTTTAGAAGATTTAAACCCAGTTTTCAACCCGATCCTATATTCTCTTTCATGTACAGAATAAAGACTAATGCTTCCCTTAGATTCCCTGTTGTTTCGATGATGTAGTGTAAATCACTACGCTAAAAGTGCGGATTGGTTTAGTTTGTGTTTTCTACTAAAGCTTTTGCCAATGTGTAATCGTTTCAACCCTGCAACGTCTAAGTTGTCCTCAACTTAACCTGTGGCAAGGATTGTTTCTGTGGACAACGATGGGTTCAAATGAGTTTGCGATCGATACAAGGACTTGCCGCAGGGCTTCAACAATCAATCTGAGAGGAACCTATTTATGGTTGGTTTTTTAATTTCCGTCGTCGTACTGGCCATCAGTCTATTAATCATCTCAAAGCTTCCCATCGGAGTTGAGGTTGACAATCCCTGGATTGCCCTCATTGCCGGGGGAATTATTGGTATCTTTAACGGGATTTGGAGTTTGTTCCCCAACTGGTTTCAAGCCACCAGTGCCATTATCAGCTTGGGGTTGATTCCTTTAATTGGCAGTATTATTGTATTTGGCTTAGCCGCACTGTTGGTCGAAGGATTTCGCCTGCGCTGGGGGGTAGGTAGTGCGATTCTTGGGGCGATCGCCCTTAGTTTTGTCAACTGGCTACTGTTCTTTATTTTGCGATCGATTGGAATGGTGACGGTTTAGCATTAATGCGATGCATTAGTGCGATGCATTAATGCAATGTCAAACAAAGATAGATTAAT
>JAAUSV010000425.1 GCA_012032525.1 Leptolyngbyaceae cyanobacterium SL_7_1 | reverse complement strand
CCAGTTTTGATGTAAGTGGTGGGGCGAAACCTCCAAACACTGCCCTTGACTGGCAAGTTGAGGCAACAGCTCAGGATAGTGTAAGGGAATTTGGATGCCGTGCCCAATGCGCATTAAATAGGGCAATAGTTCTGGATAGCAGCCCTCCTCGGTTTCGTAGAGATGCCCTGTGGTATTAAGCCCGCGATCGCGGGCATAGCGATAGAGCTGGGTAAACTCGTCGAGGCGATCGCCATACAACCCATCCCCACCTGCTAAGTCAAGGCCACAGACATATTGAGGATGAGCAATCGCCAAATCGACGATCGCCTTATTGACTTCGTAGGGCAGGCGGGAGTGCATACAGAGGATTTGACTGGTAACGATCGGGTATTCAATAATCTGGCTGGCATGTCCCACCACGTCCACGATCTGGGTCATCAGCTCAATCCGTTCCGATTGGGTGAAATGGTCTGGAGTGCGCAGATAAGGGGTGTAACGCAGTTCTAAATAAGCTAGATTCTCAAACACATACGCCCCGCGCATCAGCCGATACACAAAATAGGGAAGGGTTTCATCGGTTTGTACACTTTCCACAAGGGTGTGTAGCTCTAAGTATTCGGCGAGTGTATTGCGCGGGCGGGTGTAGAAATCTTCAAATGCCGCATAATCACTGAACTGGCTAGTCAGCTCGGTTTGATTGCGTTGGAAATAACGCCACAGGATACGGGGAACTACCGAACCGCCCAAGTGACGGTGCAACTCTGCATATAACGCCATAACAACCTCTCAAATAACATCCGATTGGGTTTGAATAGGGGTGGAAAAATTACGGGGATAGGGTGTAACAGGACTAGTCAAACTAACTAGCCCATCGGAGACTTTAGGGGTGGTTCAATCAACTTCGTATTCCTACAGTCAGGGTGTATCGAAATTACGGCTGGAAGCTGACTGTTTCACGGTTTGGCAAGGAGGTATTTACACAAGTTTACACCCATCCTTCTAAAGCTGGCTGACCGTTTAGTGCCCCTTGACCCAAATACCCCTTAACGCCCCAACGCGGCAACATTGACAGCAATGACCTTCCCTACTGATAATGGGAGTTCACTATTATTCAACTTTTGACTCAAGCTCTTGGCTAACGTTATTGTGATTGGTGCCCAATGGGGCGATGAAGGAAAAGGGAAAATCACCGATCTGCTGAGCAAGTCAGCCGATGTGGTGGTGCGCTATCAGGGTGGGGTGAATGCTGGGCACACGGTGGTCGTCAAAGATCAGACCTTTAAGTTGCATCTGATCCCCTCCGGAATTTTGTACCCCGATACAGAGTGTATTATCGGGTCGGGAACGGTGATTGATCCCAAGGTCTTGATCGAAGAACTCGATCGCCTGGAAGCCCTCGGTGTCTCCACGCAAAACCTATTGATATCGGAAACGGCGCACGTCACCATGCCCTATCACCGCATGATCGATCGCGCTTCCGAAGAGCAACGGGGCGTGCGCAAGATTGGCACCACCGGACGGGGAATCGGACCAACCTACGCTGACAAATCGGAGCGTACAGGAATCCGGGTAATCGACCTAATGGACTCAGCCGAGTTGCGCAATCAGTTGACCTGGGCGATCGACTATAAAAACGTCATTCTAGAAAAGCTCTACGATCTGGCCCCCCTTGACTCAGAAGCAGTGATTGCTGAGTATCTGGAGTATGCCGAGCGACTACGACCCCACGTCATCGATAGTTCGCTACGGATCTACGATGCGGTTCGGCAGCGGCGCAACATTCTATTTGAAGGCGCACAGGGCACCCTGCTCGATCTAGACCATGGCACCTATCCCTACGTCACCTCTTCCAACCCAGTCGCAGGCGGTGCGTGTGTGGGTTCTGGGGTCGGACCGACAATTATCGATCGCGTCATTGGCGTTGCCAAAGCCTACACCACCCGTGTCGGTGAAGGACCGTTTCCCACCGAGCTAAACGGGGAATTGGGCGAATTGCTGTGCGATCGTGGGGCGGAGTTTGGCACCACCACAGGTCGCAAGCGTCGCTGTGGCTGGTTTGATGCGGTGATTGGACGCTATGCTGTGCGCATCAATGGGCTAGATTGTCTCGCCATTACCAAGCTCGATGTGCTAGACGAAATGGACGAGATCCAAGTCTGTATTGCCTATGAACTTGACGGACAGCCCTGCCGAGAGCTACCCCGCAGTGCCCACCAGTTGCCCGCTGCCAACCCGTCTACAAAACTGTTCCCGGTTGGAAGCAATCCACTGCCCACTGCCGCCGTTTGGAGGATCTGCCCAAGCAGGCGCTGGATTACCTCAAGTTTTTGGCAGAATTGATGGAGGTGCCGATCGCGATCGTTTCCTTGGGAGCAAGCCGCGATCAAACCATCATCGTGGAAGATCCAATTCATGGACCCAAACGCGCCCTGCTTCATGCAACCGAGACTGCCACACTAGGAGCTTGATTTAGCGCCTGATTGATTCAAGCCGTACTATCCCTTAACTGAGTTGAAATTTTATGGAATTGTCGATCGAAGGTCAAAAACGCATCCCCGGTAGCAAACCCAACGCCCTCAGACGCGAAGGACGGATTCCGGCAGTGCTGTATGGACACAATGGCAGTGAGTCGATCGCCCTGACGATCGGTGCCAAAGATGTGGAAGTGCTACTAAAAAAAGCAAAAGTCACCGCTCCTGAAGTGCAGCTCACCATCCCTGAACTGTCGTGGAATGGCAAAGCCGTCCTACAGGAAGTGCAGACCCATCCCTCCAAAGGATATGTCTACCATGTCAGTTTTTTCTCAGGTAATCAGTAACTCTTGCGAAAGCCCTACTCCATTGATGGGCGAGGACTGTACACTAAGAGCCAGGGTTTAGCCCTGGTTTTTTGTTGCGATCGCCAGTAGCCAACCACCCCATCGTTTATCGCCTTTCTGCTCAAACCCCATGACTGAACCTACGCTTCCCCCTCTGATTCAGCAAATGCTGCGCCCTGAGTTTTATGCTCAGGTGCACCCGACTGACCCCAGTGCTCCTGTCGCCTCTATTCAATTGGTTCAGACCCATATTTCCTACGTGCTGCTGACCGGGGAATATGCCTATAAAGTCAAAAAACCGCTGGATTTTGGCTTTCTCAACTACACCACCTTAGAGAAACGGCGGCATTTCTGCGAAGAGGAGTTGCGCTTGAATCAGCGGGGAGCACCGATCCTCTACCTAGCGGTGGTGCCAATTACCCAAGCGGGGACAGCCGACCATCCCCACTATCAGCTCAACGGCACGGGTGAAGTGGTGGAGTATGCCGTGCAGATGCGCCAGTTCCCCCAAGAAACACTGCTGAGTGCGTTGTTCGATCGCGGTGAACTAACGGAATCGTTGATGCAAGAGTTGGCAAAGGTGGTGGCAGACTTTCACCAGACGGCAATCACCACCGACTACATTCGTAGTTTTGGTGAGGTAACGCAAGTTCGCCAAGCCTTTGACGAAAATTATGAGCAAACACAGGGCTACATCGGTCGCGCCCAAACCCAACAACAATTTGACGAAACCCGCGCCTACACCGATCGCTTCTTTGCCGAACAAAAAGCCCTATTCGATCGCCGTATGGCGGCAGGGTGGATTCGCGAATGCCACGGGGATCTGCACCTACGGAATATTTGCTATTGGCATGAAGAATTCTTGCTATTTGACTGCATTGAATTCAACGAACCCTTTCGCTTTGTTGATGTCATGTTTGACATTGCCTATATCATCATGGATTTGGAAGCGAGGCAGCGTCCTGACCTCAGCACAATCTTCCTCAACACCTACGTAGAGCAAACCGGAGACTGGGAAGGGTTGCAGGTTCTCCCCATCTACGTTAGTCGTCAGACCTACGTGCGGGCAAAGGTGACTTCCTTCTTGCTAGACGATCCGGGGGTGTCGGCTGAAGATAAACAAGTAGCGGCGCAAACGGCTGCCAATTACTACACGATGGCATGGCG
>JAAUSV010000424.1 GCA_012032525.1 Leptolyngbyaceae cyanobacterium SL_7_1 | reverse complement strand
CAGGGGTTTCGCGGCTCGACTCAGTTGGATGAGGGAATAGGCACTCACCTCTAGCGCAGTGCTAAAACCCGATCGAGACACGGCGCTGAAATCACCCGTCAGATCGTCCTTGTTGGCAAAGGCAAGACAGTGAATTAGGATATCGAGCCGTCCCCATTGGTTACGAATTGTATCGAAGGCATCGGTGATCTGCTCCTCGTTTTGCACATCACAGGGTACAAAAATCGAAGGCTGCAACGGTTCCACTAGTTCTGCCACTTTCTTTTCATAGCGCCCTTTCTCATCGGGCAAATAGGTTACACCCAAATTGGCTCCCGCTTGGTGTAGCTGTTGGGCGATGCCCCACGCGATCGAGCGGTTGTTGGCAATTCCTGTAACGAGGGCGTTTTTCCCGGTTAAGTTCAACATGGCGGTGATAATTCAAATTAAGAGGCAGATTGCCATTAGGAGAATACTGAAAAATGGGGGCACAACGCAAAGCGGCGGAATTTTCTACCGACACGAATCAATTTTGACGAAAAGTTGTAGTATAGAACACACGTCCACACAGCGAGAACTTCGATCGATTGGCTTAATGTAGATTGGACTCTAGGCAGCAAGTTTTTCCAGTAATTTGGCTAGATTCATGGTAATGTAGGCTACCAAAGCTGGATTGTGTAGTACGTGATACAAAAAAACACCCTGAAGTTACGTTTTAGTGTTCTAAAGTCAGCGATGCTCACAGCAGGACCGCAATTCGTTCAACCGCTACAGGCGGGATAAGGTGAGGGGAATGGTTGTAACACAAGACAAGCCGCTAGCCGCCGTATTTCGGCAAATTGGCGGAGGGGCGTTTCCACCCGTTGTAGAGACATTTGAACGGGGCAAAACCATCTTCTTCCCAGGCGATCCGGCTGAACGGGTTTATTTTCTACTCAAGGGCGCAGTTAAGCTTTCGCGGGTATACGAAGCGGGTGAGGAGATCACGGTGGCACTGCTTCGGGAAAACAGTGTGTTTGGCGTGTTGTCCCTGATTACTGGACAACGGGCCGATCGGTTTTATCACGCTGTCGCCTTTACCCCCGTAGAGCTACTGTCGGTTCCCATTGAGCAATTTGAGAAATCCCTGAAGGACAATCCCGACCTGTCCATGGTGATGCTCCAGGGCTTGTCGTCTCGGATCCTGCAAACCGAAATGATGATCGAAACCCTCGCCCACCGCGATATGGGGTCCCGCCTAGTCAGCTTTTTGCTCATCCTCTGCCGAGACTTTGGCATTCCCACGGCAGATGGCATCATGATTGATTTGAAATTGTCCCACCAAGCGATCGCCGAAGCCATCGGTTCCACTCGCGTCACCGTCACTCGGCTCCTGGGGGATTTGCGTCAGGACAAGCTAATTTCGATTCATAAAAAGAAAATTACGGTTTACAACCCGATCGCCCTGAGCCAGCAGTTTACTTGAACCCTGCATTATTTCTGTAGTAGGGGCAGGGCATTGCCCTGCCCCTACAAATTTTGGCAATAATCCGCGTATCGTCCTCAGAATACATTAGGCTGTATCTGGACGTAGAATAGCCACGATGACCACTGGAATCGTCCTGATTGCAGCAATTTTGGTGTTGGGGGGTGTCATCGCCACGGTGGGCGATCGACTTGGGATGCGAGTTGGCAAAGCCCGCCTCAGCCTGTTTGGGCTGCGCCCCCGTCAAACCGCCACCCTGATCACTGTGATGACCGGAATTATTGTGTCTGCATCGACCTTTGGCATTCTGTTTGCGGTGGATGACCAATTGCGCAAGGGGGTGTTTGAGCTAGATGAGATCCAAGACGAGCTGGTGGAGGCGCAGGAGGAGCTATCACAGGCGGAGAACAAGACCCGTCAAACTCAGACGGACTTGAAGCAAACCCAAACGGATTTGAGACGATCGATCGCCCAACAACGAGCTGCCCAACGGCGATTACAACGGATCAACCGATCGCTGCGGCAGGCGGTGGTGCAGCAGGAACAAACCCAATTGCAGTTGGGGACAACCCAGCAGCAGTTGAGCCGCGTGCAGACCAACTATCAGCAGGCACAGTTTTTATTGCGCAACATTTCCCAACAGGCGGGTTCTCTGCGGCGCGAGGTGCAGCAGCTCCAAGCCGATCGCCAGCAGCAGATTGCCCAGCGCGATCGCGAAATCGCCCTGCGAGATACGGAAATTGCGGAACGGGATGAAGCGATTCAACAGCGCAATCAGGCAATTGCCGAACGCGAAGCACAACTAGACGAGTTGGAACGGCAGCGATCGGTGTTGCTGCAAGAAATTCAAAATCGAGAACAAGAACTGATTGTTTTACGGCGAGGCAACGTCGCTTTTTTGCGTAACCAAACCCTGGCGGACGGGGTGGTGCGGGTAGTCAGCCCCAGCGCTGCCCCCCAAGCCCTCGATCAACTGCTGCGAGAGGCAAACCAGCTTGCCCTCCAGCAAATTCGACCGGGGGCGGATAGTGCCAATTATCAAATCATTCAGATTCCCGTCACCCAGGTTGATCAGGTGATTGAGCAAATTCGCGATGGCGAGGACTATGTGATTCGCATCCTCTCTGCCGGAAACTATGTGGTGGGGGAACCCTGTGTGCTGGCTGGAGAAGCCTGTGTGCAAGTCTACGCCTCCGTTGCCCTCAACCAAATTGTATTTGAAGATGCAGAAGTGGTGGCATCAACCACCGTAAATCCTTCTGTAGTAGAAGATGGCGTTCTAGCAGAACGGATCAATCTGCTGATTGTTGGCTCTCAGTTCCGCGCTCGCCAAGCTGGAATCGCTGACGATCGCATTCAAATCGCTGACGGTCGGGCTGAAACCGTGATTGCATTTTTTGACCAACTCCGGCAATATGATCAGCCCATAGAAGTTCAAGTTGTCTCGGCTGAAACTGCCTACACGGCTGGACCCATCCAACTAGAGCTGATCGCCGTTCAAGATGGTCAACTCCTGTTTAGTACCTACCTGGAAGAGACCCCATGAACTATCCTGATCACCCAAGTTCCACTCTGTATCAAGCTGCATAGGTGCGATCGCCAGAGAGAGACTTAGAAACAGTGTCAGTGAAATAGGGTTGGCTGCATCGGTTTAAACCGAAGGAGTCAGTTAATGATATGGTGAAAAACGGCACTTGGCGCCGCCAGTTCACTGGTTGCCGAGCCTGGTTGACGTTTCCCATGAGTCCCCCGATCACCCAAACCCATCGAAGCAGACGGATCAACCCTCCGCACGCTTAAATCATCATTGGCATTTGGGTATTAGTTAACGGTTATCTTGGTTTTGAGTGCTCCATGCTAGAGTTTTTGTCTTCGATCGCGCTGGCGCAAATCGTTACTCCACCCGCCAACTCGCCTCCCGTTCCCCCACCTACGGTTGCCGCACCCCCATTCCCATCGTCGCCCACCTTTCGCGAAGTGTTTCGACCGCAAGAGGTGCGATCGTTGCCAGGGCAACTCGATACCATTCCAGTTTTCAATAGCAATAGCCCAGAACTGATCCAATCAGAGGGCATTTTGCTCTCGACGTTTCCACCCGATGGCATGGCAGTGCCCTCTGCCCATTTGAATTTTCCCCTAGAGGGGCGGTTTGATATTTTTGCCCACCATGTGGTGCGGGGGGTTGCCCCCGATGATGTGCGGACGATCTATCTAGGATTAGTGGTTCACAATCCAACCGATCGGACGGTGACCCTGGATGTCTTACAAGCCGCCAGCTACCTCAGTCAGGAAGCTCCCTTTCGAGACCTGCCCTCCTATGTGGCTAATCCAATGGGCACGGTGTTTGCTGGACCCGGAAGCCGGACGATGGATGACATTTTGCGGGGACAGCGGCAACTCGGTTGGCCCGATCTGGTGATCATTCCGCCGCGATCGACTCAGCTCCTAGTCAACCTGCCGATTCCCCTCCGCAGTCTAGATGCCCTGCGCAATGGTGAACCGTTGCCCCAGCATCTCGTCCCCTTCCCGCTGCCCGGTGCCACTCCG
>JAAUSV010000423.1 GCA_012032525.1 Leptolyngbyaceae cyanobacterium SL_7_1 | reverse complement strand
TTTCCGCCAAAGCCAATCAGAGTATCTTCATCGGGAGTGCCCACCAGTGTGTTGTTGCGGCGATTGCCTCGACGACGAATGCCGGGTTTGCAGTCATCCTCCTCTTCTTGGGGCGGTGTTGGTGGTGGTGTTGGCGGTGTTCCTCCACTGCTGCTTAAGGTGACTGTTGCAGGAGTCGGATCAGATGCTCCACTGTTATCAGTGGTGGTGTAAGTAAAGTTGACCCCCGTAAAGGTGGAAGTCGGCTGAAAGAAAATTTGGTTGGCTCGATTAGGGGCGATCGTTTGCCCTGATGTAAGGACCACAGCATCACCCGTCCGTCATCTCCCACGCTGCTGAGATAGGTGCCATCGGTGGTCAATGCCACCCCGCGCACGGGTTGCCCCCCATGCCCGTCGCGCCGACTGGTCGAGCAGGGTCAGTTGGCAATCCCCCGTGGACTGATCGGAGAGTTGGCACTGGCGATTTGCCATGTCCCAGATAGTGATGTAGCCCTGGTTATCTGCCGTTACCAGCAGATTGTCTGCCGTTGCCAGACTGACGATCGCCTGTTCCATGCCCATGACCGGGGGGGCGGCGGCATCGGATTGCCAGCCGTAGGGCACGTGGTAGAGCCGATTGGCTTGCCAGTCCCACAGCACCAGCCGATTAAACTGTCCCGCCACCACCAACACTGGGGCAGCGTTTTCTGGTTCGCTCAGTGCCAGCGCGGCGACGGCAAAGGGGAAATAGGCGCGTTGGGGTTCGTGCTGGGTGGGGGGCAAAAGCTCCCCGATGGCGGTGCGCAGTTGCTGGGTTGCCGCTTGAGGGGAACGGGGAGCGATCGCCCACAGGCGCACCGTGCCGCTGCCGTGCCCACTAAACAACACGTGGGAGTCGCGGGTAAACACCAGGTCAAACACGCGATCGGTTCCCTGGTAGAGCGTTTGCTGGGCAGCGGTAAATGCCGTGTCCCATAGCTGAATCGTGCCATCCTCTAGCCCGATCGCCACCAGGTTGTTTTTGCGCCCGTGGCGCAGCACGCGCACCGCCTTGCCGATGCGATCGCCAATGGGGTCGGGCACATGCAGCCGCCGTGCCTGCCATTGCCCCCGCAGCAGGCGATCGGGTTGCCAAATGCTGCGATTGATGAACCAGCGACGGACGGTTTGGTCGCTGGAGCCACTGAGCACGGTTGTGCCATCGCCGCTAAATCGGACAAAGTTGACCGTGCTCTCATGCCCCACCGGACGTAGCATCCACACCATCCACAGCAGCACAAGGGACAGCAACGCCCCGCCCACCTGCATCACGGGGGGAATCATCGGAGCCACCCGCAGTTCCAAGGTTTTACTGCTGGGGTGGGGCTGAATCGCGCTGGCTTCTGGGGTGGATTGGGTCAGCACGGGTGCAACGTGAAACAGGAATCGCTGGGGCAATCCCAGCCAGGGACGGTGTTTTTGAGCAAGCACAACCGCTGACTGGGCTTCTCCGGGTTGCAACCGTAGGGGCGGTGGCGGAGTCACCTCTACGGGTTGGCGATCGCGGTCGATCACGTCGATCGCCACGTCCTGGGGCTGGTTGCTACGATTTTCAAGCTGCACGGGGTAGGTGGCGACCCCCCGCCGCTTGCCCTGGGCAAATGGGGGCTGAACCGGAATGGTCTGGCTGGGAGAGGGACAATCAAACTGAACCATTCCCTGGGGCAATATCTCCAGGCTGCCCTGCTCCCGCGCACTGTAGTGGCTGGTTGCCGATCGGACTTCCACGGTGAATGGGTAGGACTGGCTCAGGGTGGAAACGTGCCGGGGGGGCTGGCAGCGAAAGCTGGTTTTTGAGAATCCCCTGGCTCGATCGATAGGATGTGTTCGATCCCAGAGGCGGCGGGTTGAGCCACCATCCAAGCCGGATCAAGCTTTGACAAACTAAGAATCACAGGGGTCGATTTAGAATCCAAGTTATAGACAATCACTGGAATCTCAACCTCGTCCCCCGGAAACACCTTCAGTTCCTTGGCAGGCAGATAGATCCGCAGCGATCGCCGGGGTTTCTCGATCGTCAGGCTCAGGGGTTGACTGGTAAACAACTGGGCACTCTCCACCGAAAACACTCGCAGCGTCAAATCCAGGGTGGTTTCGTAGGCGGGAATCGGCGCTTTTTTGATCACCACGTGAAACTGGGTTTGGGCACCGGGAGGTTTTTTGGCGCACACCTCTGGCTCAACGGTGTACCAGTCGGTGTCTGTGCGTGGGTCTAGCCCCGGTGCGATCAGCTCCAGTTGAAAGCTGGTAAATTGTGGACTGCCATTGGTAACAACTACATCAAATTGATTGTCCTGGCTGGCGATCGGGTCTACATCGATCGCCATATCGGGAATCAGAGTTAATTTTCGCTTGGAAACAACCGCTTGAATTAGATTCGCCATGGTCGAACCTCTGGGGTGGGGATTGGCAGGGTGGGGCGTTGGGGTGGTGCCTAACGCCGCCTAGGGTTGGGCTGGGTCGATGCTGAGTTGGGTGAGGTGGCGTCTTTGCCAGGCAAACTGCAACAGATTAATCCCCAATTCCTGTGTCGTACGCAGATGGTCGCGCGATCGCAAACCCTGGGGGTCGGGTGCCCAAGCGGCGGTCAATGCCCCCGCCATCAACACAATGCCGCCGCCACTCCACAGTTGTAGGGGGGAGTGCTCCAGTTCTGGCAGTGCGGCAAAGAGAAAGGGCTGCGATCGCAAGGGATGCTCGACGGGTAGATCGGACCACACCGTCAGGGAAGTGCGAAACAGGTCAGCAATGCAGTCGTGTAGGTGGGCTATGGCAAACTCGTTGGAGAGCGGTAGTTCCATCACTAGGGTGCCACCCGCTTCTAGGTGCTGATTCAGCAAATCCTGCTCTGATGCAGATAAATCGGTTAGATGCGATGCCGCTAGATAGAGCAAATCGAAGGACTGGCTGGTATGGGCGTTGATCGGCAGGGGGCGATCGGCGATGAAGCAATGCAGTTTGGGATAGAGGGCGATCGTCGCTTGGGATAGGAACGGCAGCGATCGACTGATGCAGGCATCAGTGGGTTCGGAGGGATAGGGTTGAATCTCAGCCATGCCGATCGTTGCCAGGGGTCGGGTTTGGGCTTGCAGCCGATGGTTAAAATTGAGCTGATTGGATTGGGGGAAAAACACATCGCTGGGCGTTTCCAGTTGCACAAAGTTGGCAGCCAATTGGATGCGACACAGTTCAATTTCGTGATCATCGGGGGGGGAGGTTTTTTGATCAAAGCGAAACTGTTCTTGCAAAATTTCTGGATGCTGGCGATCGATGGGTTGCGGCTCAACATAGCTGACCACAACATAGATCGTCAGCGTACCAGTGGTGGGTCGTTTGGCGGCAATCCGATAGGTGCGATCGATGATTTCGTCTACCACAATCACATTGCCTTCAACGTCGATGGCAATCCCCGGTTGAATTTTGATCCAGCGATCATCCCTAAACTCCGATCGGGTTGTTTCGGGTGGTTCGGTCAAACTGACCCCCAATCCACAGACAATTCCAGGTTGGTTTAACGATTGGTAGTGAATATTTTGCCGTCGTCGATGATAGTCATGGGCAAGCGACCAGCGTTGGGCATTCATCATCAAGCTGTCGTACACGTGTAGTCGTTCCAGTGGGATGATGGCAGGAGTGGGGAAGGAAGTGGCGTTCATGACGGGGTGGGGGATTGTTGGGATGGTTAATCATAGACGAGTGCAAATAGCAAACGATGCTCCTAACTAACGTCAGTCGCTACTTCGTCGTTAGTTATTTTTGAGCAATTGGGTGCTTGCCATGAGTGTAGAAACTGGGTCAAATTAATGCGTCTAGCAAATGTCTTGAAATGAAATAGATAAAGGTTGATTTTGGTTAATACTTTGGTCTAGAGTTGGTCTATTTTTTAGATAGAGTTAGTAGATAGTGTTAGGTTCTGAGTCGCGACACAATTCAATCGGGGTGTTGGGCGATCGCTCAACATCAATCTGTTCAAGTAAATCTGACCAAGCGGCGGCGATCGTCGAAT
>JAAUSV010000024.1 GCA_012032525.1 Leptolyngbyaceae cyanobacterium SL_7_1 | reverse complement strand
TTGGACAAGCGGGTGGGGCGGATTGGCGTGGTAATGGTGGGGCAACCGCTTGAACCGCTCCCAGGTGCAGAACCTGGAACCACTATTGGTGGGGTTGCCCTGCCGCCGACGGCAACCCGTTCTCGCAATTCTTGACGGTTGCTAGCCAAATTAACCCCGCAACGCGATCGGCAAGGCGGCTGCCCAACTGGGCGATCGGCTGTCCGATCGTCCCTTCTAAAAGCTGTTTCACCCCCCAGCCAACCACGACATAGAAAATCGCCGTTCCTGCTTCCACCCGCGCCACCGCCGCAAAGCCGACCACCACTGCCAGCAGGTTCCACACCCCCAGCCCATTGCTCAGAGGGTAGCCAAAGTAGGGTAAGGCTCCCAAAAAACCAAACAGCAAGGGGGCATAGCCCAGTCCCAATACTTTGATCAGCGAGAGCAGCGATACGGATGCCCCACCGGGCAATAGGCAGATTAGCCACGTACTCAGGGTGAGAAACAAAAACCCAGAGGTAAACAGCGCCGCATTCAACAGCAAACTAAAGATAAATCGCCCTGGCTTGACCTGGTTGATGAACAAAATAACGCTTTGTCCAACCGCCAGGGAAAGACCCGCCAACCCCACCACCAGCAAAGCAAACCAAAGCCCATCGGGCAGGGTGGCGATCCGCTGAAACGCCTCAAGCTTGAAGGTAAATGCACCGCCCAGTAGGTCAAGACCCTGGTTAAAGGCTGTATCAGACATGATGCTGCTCCTGATAGAAACACCCCAGTTGGCGATCGCTACAACCCGATCGATGGGGCAAGACCGCCAACCCGTCAACCAACCCGTCAATCACAATACCGCCTACTGGTGATATCGCGGGGATTCGCCGGGCGCAGTGGTGCTCAGCAGCACCTCCTTGGTCATGAAGCCAGACGCCTGAATGATGCGGGCAATGCAGCCCGTCCAGCCAGTTTGGTGGCTAGCTCCAATCCCCGCCCCATTGTCTCCGTGGAAATATTCATAGAACAGGATCAAATCGCGCCAGTGGGGATCGGTCTGAAACTTTTCGGCACTGCCATATAGCGGACGCCGCCCGTCCCCATCTTTGGTGAAAATCCGAATCAACCGCTCTCCGATCGCCTGACCCACTTCATAGAGTGTCTTTTGCTCGCCGGAGCCAGTGGGATACTCGATGGTGAATGAGTCGCCATAGTAGCTGTAGAGGTGCACCAGCGATCGCAGCAATAGCAGGTTGACGGGCATCCAAATCGGACCGCGCCAGTTGGAGTTGCCGCCAAACATCCCACTGTTGGAGTCGCCCGGCAAATAGTCCACCCGGTATTCCTGCCCCGCGTGGCGGAACAGTAGGGATGATCGGCGTGGTAGCGCGACAGCGCCCGGATGCCGTAATCACTCAAAAACTCGTGTTCATCCAGCATCTTGGATAAAACCCGGCGAAGCTTTTGCTCGTTCAGCACAGACAGCATGAGGCGTCCGTCATAGCCCGGTTGGTTGGGTAGATGTAGGCTGTTGACGAGTTCGGGGTGGCGCAGCATAAATAGCATTGCCCGTTCCCTAAATCGAGGCAAGTGCTCAAACACATCCCTGGGGAAAACGGACACCGCCATCAACGGCAACAAGCCCACCATCGATCGCACCTTCAGCCGCACTGCCTGCCCAGTGGGCAAGCGCAAAACGTCGTAGAAGAAGCCATCTTCCTCATCCCACAGTTCATCCTGATTGTCTCCAATCCGATCCATTGCTCCGGCGATCCACAGGGTGTGTTCAAAAAACTTGATCGCCAAGTCCTCATACAGGGGATCGTGGAGGGCTAGCTCGATGGCAATTTGCAGCATGCGTTGGCTAAAAAACACCATCCAGGCTGTGCCATCGGCTTGCTCTAGGTGTCCGCCCGTAGGCAGCGGCGCACTGCGATCGAACACTCCAATGTTGTCGAGTCCTAGGAACCCCCCCTCAAACACGTTGTTGCCGCCTTCGTCTTTGCGATTTACCCACCAGGTAAAGTTGATCAGCAACTTGGAGAAGGCATATTTGAGGAATTCAATATCCCCCTTGCCCTGGCGACGCTCGCGATCGCGGCTATAGATCTCCCAGGTCGCCCAGGCATGGACGGGCGGATTGACATCGCCAAAATTCCACTCATAGGCGGGGATCTGCCCATTGGGGTGTAGGTAGTCATCCCGCAGCATCAGCTCAAGCTGCTGTTTGGCAAAATCGGGGTCAACCAAACTCAGGGGAATCATGTGAAACGCTAGATCCCACGCTGCAAACCAGGGATATTCCCATTTGTCGGGCATGGAGATGACATCGTTACTATACATGTGGAACCACTCGCTGTTGCGAATGCGCCGCCTTTGCTCAGGGGGCATCCAGGGAGTGATGCCGTGTTCTCCCAACCATTGATCCAGGTCGTAGTAAAAATATTGCTTTGACCACAGCATACCAGCCAGGGCTTGGCGATAGATGTTGCTGCGATCGGCATCGGCTCGCACCGATTCTGGTGTAATCGCATCGTAATACTCGTTGGCTTCCTGCGTCCGCGCCTGCACAGTGGCATCAAACCCCTCCATCGGGTTGCCCACGTCAGCCGGAGCCGTTCTCGTCAGGCGCAACCGAATCACCTGGGTCTCCCCCGCCCCGATCGTGAGCGTGTAGTGGGGCGAAACCTTTGTGCCGATCTGCATCGGGTTAACGGCTTCTGTTTCGCCGTTGACCACATAGCGATTAATTCCATCTTTGACGTAGGCGCTGGCATTGGCAGTGTTAAATAACCGCTCGTGGTTGGTTTCGTTTTCTGTAAACAGCAGGGGCACGGTGCGATCGCAGTAGAAGTAATAGTCTCCCAGGCTGTCTTTGAACAACTCATTGGTGTGGTAAGCCTGCGCCGCACTGATGCCCATGCCCTCATATTTTTGCAACACAGGCTTGGAACCGCTGTCTGTCCAAGACCACGTATTACGAAACCACAGCGTTGGTAACACATGAATAGGGGCAGCTTCACTCCCCCGATTGCACAGGCTAATTTGGATCAAGATGTCCTCAGCGTCGGCTTTGGCATACTCGACAAGACATCAAATAGCGATCGTCATCAAAGACGCCCGTATCCAGTAGCTCATACTCCAGTTCGTCACGGCTGCGGCTACGATTGGTATTCACCAAATCGTCGTAGGGAAAGGCAGCCTGTGGGTATTTGTACAAATATTTCATGTAGGAGTGGGTGGGGGTGCTGTCAAGGTAAAAGTAATATTCCTTGACATCCTCTCCGTGGTTGCCTTCGCTGTTGGTCAATCCAAACAATCGCTCTTTGAGGATCGGATCGGCGCCATTCCACAGTGTCAGGGCAAAGCAGAGCAAGTTGTGGTCGTCTGTGATCCCCCCTAATCCATCTTCTCCCCAGCGGTAGGCACGCGATCGCGCTTGGTCATGGGGAAAATAGCTCCAAGCATTGCCATCGGTGGAGTAGTCTTCCCGCACCGTTCCCCACTGGCGTTCGCTCAAGTAGGGTCCCCACTTTTTCCAGTTGACGTGTCCGTGCTGTGCGGCTTCAAGGCGTTGGGCTTCTGTTGTCATCATCGTTCCAGGGCGGCTAGGGTGGCTAAGCGGAGAACTTTCATGAGTGCAGTTTATGCCCAAAAGATGGGGAAATTCTAGGAAAATACTAAATAATTTCAAAAACAAAAATTAAACCGGATCTCTGCACGATTCTTCACAAACCGGGGATTGATTTACAATCACTTCACCGATCGGGGCACTTGATAAAATTTTTGTAAAAAAAATATGACAACCGAGTGATCTACTTCCCCAATGGTGTAGCTTTTGGATATATCCGTAATACACGTCTTACATTCCTAAGTTCCCTGTTTAAACAGCGCTTGAGTCGCGAATGCGCTCATTTTAATTAGCTGAGTTACACATCACTAGGGGTATCTATCTTTTCCTACAAACTCAAGTCACAGTTAGATGTTGTTAAGGAATTGATTAAATGAGTTTCTTCGCTTCAGATATGGAGTTTGATCGATGTCTATCTCACGAGTCAAAGCCAAGTACCGCTGATGGATTAACCCAAGAGATGGTTCAGACGTTTAACCTTGATGGGCAATTAGAGGAATTGGCGTTGTGGTTGGCGCAAACTTGGAAAGACGATCATCCCATGGCAACGGCAAATTCAGAGGATTTCAATGCTTGCATCTTAGCCGTAACAACGGAACTGGCGATCGCGGCAAAGGCAGTGGGGGGTCCTGTCGGTCTGGTGATCTTGACCGGGGCTAGCTCGGTTGCCATTCGCCGTAGCTGTTGGCGAGTGCTAAGTGGCGATTGTGCATAGCGGGTTACCACTTTAAGTTTGTTGAATTGGGTGTATGTCCTCTGGGACAGCCACGCGAACTCTCTTGGTTACTCATCCAGTGAGCAAGAGACTCGCCCTACTTTTTCATGCTGAACTCCATCATTGGCTACATGGTTTTGGTTTGCCCACGCGTGGGTTCATCTCTTCATACAGGACACTAAATTAAAATCCTATTCAAACTTTTAGGTTGAGCGATGTATGATTGCCCATCGCTCTAGAACAAAAGTGACTCAAGGGGTTTTCCTGGATTGAGAGGGCACACAACAATTTATGATTTGAGGTTTTACTGCAATGTCGAATCAATCTGTAAATCGGATTCAATCTATGCTCACTGAAGATGCGCCTATTCAAACACAACTACCTCCAAAATCACCACCACTTGGGTTAGATCTGGAGTCAATGATGTGCAATCTCAACGATCGAACTCGTTTTTAGTGGGATGGTTTAACGCGCAATCCTTACGCCGAAAATGCTTTTTGGGTTGGTTGGCATCGGGGACATTATCGGTTGCAGGCATGGTTGGGACGAGTGCATGGTTTGCGACAACCGTGCATCAACAGGCGACCGAGCCAGGGCAACTAGGGGGAGCAGCCATTGAGGAGCAACACGCCGAAGTGGTGCTGAAAGCGGCTTGGCAACAGGAATTGTTGGCGATCGCATTGGTGTTGGCAGCCAATACAGCGGTGAGTTTGTTGCTTTACCGGGCGATCGCCAAACCAGTCAAACGGCTCCAGCAAGATGCCCAAATGTTTTCCTTGGGTGCGCGGCAGATTCGTGCAGAGGTCAACGCTGCCGATGAAATTGGCAAGATTGCCCAGATGTTTAACCATTTAGCCGATGACACGGTCATGGCTGAAGCATTGCTGTCTGATCAAACCGTTAAACGGGAAATGGAGCTAAAACAAATCCGGTTGATTGGTCAGATTGCCGGATTTCGGGTGCGAACGGAGGAGGATTTAGATGAGGTGTTTGAGCAAGCTGTGCAGGGGGCAAAGTCGATTCTCAATGCCGATCGAGTGGTGATCTATCGCTTCTACTCCGACTGGAGTGGTTATATCTCGGCTGAAGCGGTAGCCCCAGGCTTACCCATTGCCCTAGCCGACAAATCGAGGATGCCTGTATCAGCACCAATTTGATCGACTCCTACCGTCAAGGACGGGTGGTGGCGACGAATGATGTGTTTAATGCAGGCTTCCATCCAGACCACTTGAAGCTGATGCATAAATTGCACATCAAATCCAACTTGGTCACGCCCATTCTCAAAGATGATCAGTTGTATGGGTTGTTAATTGCTCATCACTGCGATGCTCCCCACCGCTGGGAACGCAACGAAATCGATTTTCTCAAAGAACTCGCCATCCAGGTTGGGCTATCCCTCGATCGGGTGACTTTCCTGGCTCAGAAAAATGCCGAAACCGATCGCGCCCGCCAGCTTTACCAGATCAGCTCCCGCATCCGTAATGCCCAAGCCCCGCAAGAAATCTACAACGCCACCGTTCGCGGGGTGCGGGAAACCCTAGACACCGATCGCGCAGTGGTCTATCTATTTGACGAACAGTGGCAGGGCACGATTATGGCGGAGTCGGTGTTGCATCCCTACCCAACCGCCTTGGGCGCGATGATCGCCGATCCCTGTTTTGCTCAAAATTATCTCGAAAAATATAAGCAGGGACGGGTGCATGCGTTGTCAGATATTTACAATGCTGGGCTGACTGACTGCTATCTGGGGCAATTAGAACCCTTCAAGGTCAGAGCTAATTTGGTGGCACCGATTTTGGCATATAACACCTTGCACGGCTTGTTAATTGTCCATCAGTGCTCGCGCACACGGGCTTGGCAGGAGCCAGAAATCACTTTCTTTAAGGAAGTGGCTGCCCAAATTGGACTGGCGCTCGATCGCATGGAGGTGTTGGCTCAGTTGGAGCGATCGCGTCGGCAAGCCGAGCAGTTAGCCGACAACCAACGCCAACAAAAAGAGCTACTGCAACAGCAACTCGTTGGCTTGATTAGCCAAGTTGAGGGAGTAGCGTCTGGGAACTTAACGGTGCGGGCAGATGTCACCAGTGGTGAGATTGGCACCGTGGCGGATTTCTTCAATGCCATTGTGGAAAGCCTGCGCCACTTGGTTATCCAGGTAAAACAATCCGCCACCCAGGTCAACACAGCCTTAGCAGACAATGAAACCACCATCCACCAACTGGCAACGGAGGCGGTCAAACAATCGGAGGACATCACCCAAACCCTGACTTCGATCGACCAAATGACCAACTCGATCCAAACGGTGGCACGGAGCGCCCACCAAGCCGCTGCTGTCACCCGCACGGCTTCGCGCACCGCGGAGGCAAGCCAAGTGGCGATCGATTTCACCGTCCGCAGTATTTTGGAGCTGCGGGAAACCATGTCTGAAACAGCGCACAAAATGAAGCGATTGGGCGAATCTTCCCAAGCCATCTCCAAGGTGACATCTTTGATCAGCCAAATCGCCTTGAGAACAAATATGCTAGCGCTGAACGCGGGGATTGAGGCGGCACGGGCAGGGGAAAACGGCTTGGGATTTGCCGTGGTTGCTGAGGAGGTGGGGGAACTGGCGGCTCAGTCTACCTCTGCGACCCAGGAAATTGAACAACTCGTAGATGATATTCAACGGGAGACCCGGCATGTGATTGAGGCGATGGAGCAGAGCACTAGCCAAATTGTCGAGGGGACTCAGTTGGTGGATGATGCCAAGCAAAACCTCAAACAACTGCTCCACCTCTCGCAGCAAACCGACCAACTGGTGCAGTCGATCTCGCAGGCAACCATTTCCCAGACTCAAATCTCTGAATCGGTGAGAGAACTGATGCGCGACCTTGCCGAAATCTCGCAGCGCACGGCGGATTCCTCCCAGGAAGTCACCGATTCATTGCAAGAAACGATCGGGGTTGCCCAGAGTTTGCAACTGTCGGTGAGCACGTTTAAGGTGGAAGTGGTCAATTGATCCGTGCCAGTTTATGGTTAAGTTCCATGGTTAGGATCATGAATTAAATAACCTGCAAAACCAAGAATCTCCGTGGGGGTATGGCAACGCTATGCCCCTACATGGGAAAATTACACGTTAAGCAGTTCGTGATCCTTAAATTTCATCACTCAGACTACGCACAAAGCTTTGAACCACCAGACGATCGCCGTATTCAACCAGTTGGTTGCATAGCTTAACTGCAATCTCTGTCCCATCTTTGTGGCGCAAACACTGTTCGTAGGTATGGCTATCCTGCAATCGCAATTGCTGAAACTCAGATACGATCGCCATGTTCCGTTCTGGAAGGAGGTCATTTAGACTCAGTTGAGTTAGTTCCTGCCGGGTATACCCCAGTCGTCTAGAGGCATTGGCGTTTGCGTTTAAGACGCGCCCTGTCAATGCATCTAGGATTAAAATCGAGTCGTTTGTAGATTCAAATAACGCCTGGTATTTTAGTTCCAATTCTCGTAGGGCGGCTTCTACCTGTTTGCGCTCTGTGATGTCTTTGCTACTAAATAGGACTGCTTGAATGTGGTCGATTGTTCCCTGGATGGGGATGAGGGTGTATTCATACTCCCGCAATCCATACAGTGGGGCGATCAGGCTAAACTCGTTGGTGATCGATCGACCTGTGGCAAACACCGTTTCTATTTCGATGGTGAGTTGGGTTTTGAGGGTGGCTGGTAAGTCCAACTCTTGAATCGTCTGGGGTACGGTGAGGCTTTGTTTGAAACCGAGCGATCGCGCCCCTTGGGGATTGATGTATACAAGCTGCTGCAACCGGGCACACACAAACAGGGGATCTGGCATTGTCAGCAAAATCCGCCCCAACAAATCAGCGGGAAGGGTGAACTGGCTAGTCGATGGCAACTCGGTTGATTCTGCGTCTAGCAATGGAGTGTTGTCTTGTGGGTTCAATTCCAGCAAGCTAACTGGGTCGGGGGAGGCTAAACCGGGCTGAAACGCGCCAGATGAGCTAGAGATCAGTGCCCTCAATAGATCATTAAATTGTTCGAGCAGTTGAATGCGACTCAAGACATCACTGCTGGCGGGGCTTGCTTGTAGGTTCGCAAGCTGCTCCGAAAGGCGTGCCGTGTTTGCTCCAGGTTGTCTACCTGCTGTTGTAGCGTTTCGAGGGTAATCGGGGGTTTTGATGGCAAGGACAAGCCAAACATCTGCGCCAGTGCTTCAGTCACAATGGTTGTTCGATCTCTGCCCGTTGCCCTTGATTGAGCATCGATTGCTTGAGCAAGTGGTGCAGGAAACCGAAAGGTCATTGATTTACTGGTCATCGCCGCTAATCCCTACTTTTCACATCAACTTAACTCATCTCATGCCAATAGAGCAGGGCTGTTAAGGGTCTTAGGCTAACTTCTATGTAGAATGGTATTTCCATAAATTTTTCTACCACTAGGGAGCGTGGATTAAATAACCTGCAAAACCAGAATCTTCCTGGGGAGCATGGCATTGCCATGCCCCTAGATTAGGAAAATTACACATTAATCAATTCACGATTCTAGGGGTTGCTCAAGGGCAGGGTAAAAAAGAAACGACTGCCTTGCCCTAGGGTACTCGTCACCCAGATTTGCCCACCGTGTCCTTGCACAATATTTTGACAAATTGCCAACCCCAACCCCGTCCCCCCTTTGAAATGGGAGTTGGCATCATCGACCTGCTCAAATGGCTCAAAGATTATCTTCAATTTTTCAGAGGGAATGCCTTTTCCCTGGTCGCTGATCTCAAACAAAATCGCGGGTAGGGCGATCGCAGGTGCTGGATTGGGGAGCGCTCCTGCCTGGTCAATTCGCTTGACGCGAACCCAAACTCGACTGTTGGCAGGAGAGAAACGGATGGCATTATTCAACAGATTGGTGAGGGTTTGAATGATCCGATCGCCATCTGCCCAAATCATTTCCGCAATGGCTGAAACCACAATCTCGATGGCTGATTCGTGGGCAAATAGGCGAATGCTATCGACCGAACGAGTAATCAGGTCAGAGGTTTGACAAAGGGTTTTTACAAAGGAGATGTGTCCCGATTTCAGCCGTTCTAGATCGAGGATGTCGTTGACCAAACGGGTCAAGCGCTGGGCTTCAGACATTGCAATACCCAGCACCTCTTGCCCTTCGGGGGTCAAATTGCCCACGTAACCTGTGGCGAGTAGCCCCAGCGCTCCTCGGATGGAGGTGATGGGAGTCCGCAACTCATGGCTGACCACGGAGATGAAGTTATCCCGCATCTGCTCCATCGTCCGCTGCTCTGTAATATTTTCAAACATCCCCAGTTTGTAGAGGGCGTTGCTGTTGATTTCTTGAAATAAAACAGCGGTTACATTTACCCAAATTAAGTCGCCATCAGGCTTGAGAAACCGCATCTCCAACATATATTGGGAGATTTCTCGATTAAACAATTGTTGATTAAACAGTCGATGGTTTTCCCTGTCCTGTTCATGCAGCAGTTGATTAAATGGCAACTGTTGCAACTCTAGTTCGCTATAGCCCAGCATCTCGCACAATGCCGGATTGGCTTGGAAAATTTCATCCTCGATGGTGCTGAGTGCCATGCCCATGGGAGCACCGACAAAGACTCGACGAAACCGCGCCTCACTGTCCCGTAGGGCAGAATCCGATCGCTTTCGATCGTCAATATTTTCCACCAAACAAATCGCCATCTGCATGGTCTGGTCTGCATTCCACAATAGTGAGGCAATCATATTCACCCAGATGATCTGTCCGTCTTTGTGGATGTATCGTTTTTCGATCGTATAGGTCGATCGCTTGGCTTGAACAACTTGCTCAATCAACTGTTGCTCGGCACGCCAATCTTCCGGATGCGTAAATAAGGTGTGATCATGGTTTGCCAATTCCTCTGCCCCATATCCCACCATGCGTTGAAAGGCTGGATTGGATTGGGTTAGTTTGTGATTGGGTGGGTGGGATACGGTGATGCCGATCGCCGCTCCTTCAAAAATAGCCCGGAATCTTGCTTCACTCTGGCGCAAGGCCTCCTCCGAGTGCTTGGCTTCGCTAATGTTAATTCTGTATCCCACAACTTCAACGGGTTCATCAGTTGCGTTTTTAACCAGTTTCAATTGTTCGCGCAGCCAGTAGTAGCAACCATTTGCATGTAAAAATCGAAACTCGTGGGTGTGAATAGTTCTCTCAGCATCGCTCTTGAACAGTTCAGCGATGTCAGCTAGCAATTGCTCAATGTCCTCTGGATGGATGTGATTAATTACAAAATCGGGATCTTCTAGGAACTCTTGGGGTTCGTAGCCCAGTATATGCTTTACATTTTCGCTGATAAACGTTGTTCCATAATCGCCATCTGTCCTACAACTAAAAATGATCGCGGGCGAAGCGCTAAGAAGATGTTGAAGACGGGCATTGAGCAATTGCAGTTCTAGCTCGGCTTGTTTGCGATCGGTCACATCCAATGCCACCGCCGTAAAAAACCAACAGTCTAATGTTTGATCCCGCCGCGCCGTTGAATATTCACAGATCCAGCGGATGCAGCCGTCTTTGTGGCGAAAGCGGTATGCCAGTTGGATGGATTGCCCGTCGGAGATATCACTAAAGGCAGGAATAACAATCGATTGCCAATCTTCGGGCAACACCCGTGATCTCCAAAGATGGGGGTCTGCTGTGAACTCCTCTGGGGAATAGCCGTAGATGACTTGGGTGTGGGGCGAGAGATATTCGTAGTCTGAGCCGTGGTGTAGCTTGCTGGAGAGATCTTCGTGGTTTGAGGGGTAATCGGAGAAGATGCGGAAGTTGAAAATGGCGGCGATCGCATTGTCTAAAATAGCGTTGAGCTTCAGCTCAGATATCTTCAAAGCGGTTTCTATCCGTTTGCGATCGGTGATATCCAAAATCGTTGCTGTAGAACCGATGTAAGCCCCTGCTGCATCTAAAATTGGTTTTGCAGAAATCAGCACCCAAAGATCAGATCCGTCTTTACACTGAAATTTAAAGTCATGTTGTTCGGCAATTCCCTGGTGTCTTCGATCTAGCAGGTGTGTGGCGAGTACCCGCCCTTCCTCATCCATAAAAGCAAATAGGGACTGACCCAGCATTTCTTCCGCGCCATACCCCAACATTTCCGCCATCCGAGGATTGACGAAGCTGGTGGTGTTATTTGCATCAATCTCCCAAATCCCCTCATTGGCGGTTTCAACCATGCGATGATAGCGTTCCTGGATTTGTTGCCACGATGGAGTTGGCTCCTCGTTACCCTGACAACTCAACAACACAAGCGTTTCTGATACCAACCCCTGCATGACTTGAGCGGTGACGGTGGTCTGCACCCAACTGCCATTGGCTTTGAGCAATCGCAGGCGATCGTCCATGGTTATCATTTGAGCCTGACGAACTGTAGCGAAAGCGCTCTCTAGGCTGGGGCGATCGTCTGGATGAAACAGCGCAAAAATTGAGGATTGGAGGAGTGAATCGGTTGAATAGCCCAGAGCGTCAGCTCCTAAAGGATTGACGGCTAGCACAACTCCTGCTAGATCTAATGTGCAATACAGCCACAACAAACTAGCCTGGTTAGCTTGGGAATGCATACATTAAAAGCGGTACTCTCCCCCTTTTATAACTGAACTTTCTATGGTGAAACAAAAACTTAGGAATGTGCGGGAAAATCAAATCCCAGTGGTACGGTAGGGGCGCATCGCCATGCGCCCTTACAGGTTAGGACATTGGTGCATTATTGTACTTGCACATCCCTGAGGATCGGGTTTTGCAGGTTATTTAATCCACGATCCTGCGGGCGTTGTTGATGGAGGAGGGTTATGGTTGATACCCACCCAATCGAGACCCTCAATCGGGGTGGAGCAGATCAAGCTCTGCCGCTTGACAGAGGGTTTGAACCGTCTCACCATCGTTTGGATATTGGGCACTGCCAACCGCAATGGTAAAGGTGAATCGATCGCCTGTTGGAGTCATCAATCCCTGGCTAGCCAGGGCAAATACATCCGCTAGCTGCTGGGTAATCTCAATCACCGTTGCCCCCCGTTGAGCCAAAGCAAACTTGCTGCCACTCCAACGACTGACGAGATCGACCCCACCCAATTGGCTCAACAGGTCTGCCACCCGTCTTAAAACCATATCTCCAACCGCATATTCATAGTGCAGATTCACCGATCGCAGATCAAGGTTAAGCATCACCAGGGAAAGCACTTGGCTCTGTTGCTCAGACTGCTGGAGTAGTTTGTAAAAATCTTGTAAAAATTTAGGACGATTGGGCAGTTGGGTTAGAGAATCGCGCTCGGTCAGGCGTTGCCAAAAGCGATAGCGCTCAATGCGATTCATCACCCGATTGACCAACTCTGGAACCACGATCGGCTTTGTGACAAAATCGTCTGCTCCTGCCGTAAACACCTGCTGCACCATATCAGCCGTGGTGTGGGCGGTGAGAACCATCACGGGCAAACTCGCCCAGCGAGCATTGTTGCGGACTTGCTCACAGATCGCCAGCCCATTGAGCTTGGGCATGGCAATATCCAACAACAGCAGATCGGGGGCAGTTGTCTCCAAGTAGTGCCACACCTGTTGGGCATCCGAGAGCGCTGTCAAGCCCAATCCCCACGGTTCGAGCACCAGTTTTAGGGTGGTTAAGATGTAAGGATCATCGTCGATCGCCAAAATGTGGGCAGAGCCTGTGGTGGGCGAAAGCCGAGGTTGGAGGGCGGAGACAGGGGATTCTACCGTGGCATCGGCAGTTAGCTCCTGTCGCAGGTCGGCTACGATCGCTTTAAGCAGCTCCATTTGAGTGTGATCCAGCGGACGGTCTTGTAATAATTGTTCAACCCGTCGAGCTAGATAGGAACCTTGCCTAAACCCATAGACCCCAACGGTGCCAGTGAGTTGGTGGGAAATGGCGATCGCCATTTCCCACTGAGCATGGGTGATTTCTGAATCGATCGCATGGGCAACCTCCTCGAGCAGCGTTACCCGATCCAATAATTCGGGCTTAACCTCCTCCCAAGCCGCGACAATGGCTTGCTGCAACTCAGCAAGGGCATCGGTTTGCCCATCGGTTTGCCCATCAGTTTGCCCATCGGGCACCATTGGGTTGGTAGCGCGGGGTTTCTCGATCGATTTCAATCGATACCCTAAGCCATAGATCGTTTCGATCAAATCGTCTTCTGATGCCGCCTTTAACTTTTGCCGCAACCCCTTAATATGGGCGCGAACCGTATCCTCTGAGGGTTGATCCTCAAAGGACCACAGGTATTCCAAAATGGCACTGGAACTAAATACCCGGTTGGGATTGCGTAGAAACAGTTCCAAAAGCTTGTATTCTCTGGGTCTAAGCGCCAACAATTGGTCTGCGTAGTACACCTCGCAGGTTTGCAGATTGAGGCTGAGCGCTCCCCAAGACAAAACCGCAGGAAGCATCGCTCCTTCCCGCCGCAACAGCGCCCGAATCCGTGCCAGCAACTCCTGCCAATCAAACGGTTTCACTACATAATCATCGGCTCCAGCATCCAAGCCGATGACCCGATCGTCATTGCTGCTGCACCCACTCAACAGCAAAATCGGCGCAGAATAGTCTGCCTGCCGTAGCCGTTTGCAAAGGCTAACCCCATCTAATCGGGGCAACATCACATCCAAAACGATCAAATCGTACCCCTGCAATTGGGTTAGTTCCCATGCAGCTTGACCATCCGTTGCACTATCAACCGTATGATTTTGACGAATCAAAAGTTTTGTTAATGTTTTAACGGTAAAGACGTCGTCATCTACAACTAAAATTCTCATTCGACTATTTCAAAGCCCATACACGATAAATCACTCTCCTGGGAGGAAAGTGTCTATATTCAATTCAATACATCACTATTCAATACATCACCCCAGCACAAAAACCAGAAAATCCTTAGTTTTGACGGTAGAACTGCACCCCCACCGCCCCAATGTAGATGTTTCAATGGGGTTAAGATTTTTTACCTGCTGACTCAGTACTATAGGAGCCACTATTTGTTTGTAGGGTGGCGTTGGCGATCGTCAAATGCACTACAAGAACTCCGGTTGGTGCACTTTTTTCTCCAACACCTGTTCTTCATAATTAGAGTGCAACTCCAAATTACGTAGAAATAAACACTTCTCCACAAACTAATTTGGCTGCTAGTTTAACTTCCTACACAACAAAAAATATCAACCCTTAGTATAACTTTGAAAAGACAAGAATTCGTTCGTGCAGAGGATGGATGGTTGGTATGAAATAAATCTGGTGTAACTCGAAAATGTTGTAGATATATCTGTCAGATTAACTTTTCTAAACACTGGGAATGTCGTGTGGGTCACACAAGCATTGGCTACTGATATAACAGGAATTTGATTGTTAGATTTCACAAGTTTTTCAACTTCTAGAGATAGGCTAATTATCAGCAGGAGGGTTTACTCTCACAAAGAGTTGAGTTTTTCTGGGTCAAGATTATTTAAGTATATTTACAGAGCAACCATAGTAGCGTATAAATCCATTTAGCGCTACCACTTCCTGAATAGTCGTGTCGCAATTCCTGGATGTCTAAACGAATTTTATTAATAGACGATGAGGTTCCCCTAAGACGTGTCGTTCAATTAACGCTATATCTCACCGCAGGATGGGAGGTGATATCTGTTGGATCTGGGGAAGAAGCGCTCCAACAGGCAGAAATCCAACAACCCGACGCAATTTTGCTCGATCTAATGATGCCAGACATGGATGGCTTATCAATCTTGAGCAGATTGCGAGCCAATCTGGCAACTCAGCACATTCCTATCATTGTGATGACGGCTAAGGTGCAGGCTCTATACCAGCTTGAATACCAACAGTTGGGGATTGCGGCGATTTTTATTAAACCCTTTGAGCCGACCACCTTGGTTCAGCAGGTCAAAACCACTCTGGGCTGGGATTAACCCGCGAGATTATGGAGTTTCACAAGTTTTTCAATTTCTATGTCTACTCTTGACTTAAGGAAGGGGTATCTTAAACCCAATTTACTTAAACCCAATTTATACAGCACTTTTCAAGTGTATGAGGTACAGATTTTTTGTTAAGAGCCGCGCGGAGCGCGCTCTTAACAAAAAAGTCTACTTCTATCAAAGCGCAAAGCGCTGTATTTCTTCCCAAACTTCTCTAATCAGGTAGAGTTTGCAGGATTGGGCAAATAGAAAAAACACCGTGATTTGATCCAAGTCAGCGCCTACACTCCCTCTCCTTGCTGTCGCCATTGCTACCCTCAAACCCTCCAACCGATGGGCGATCGAGGGGTTGATGGCTCACTAACGCCATGTTTTCGTTGGGACAGGTTAAGGGCTTTGTGCCATCGTTACCATTCGTTTCTCCAAGTCAGACAAAGAATGATATCAATGATTTCACCACTCTTACCTGCCAATGAGACCGAGCGGCTTCAGGTTCTCCATGAATGTCACATTTTAGATACCCACCCGGAGCCAGCGTTTGACAACATTGCCGCTCTAGCCGCATCGATTTGCCAAACCCCGATCGCCTTGATCAGCTTCATCGATCGCCATCGCCAGTGGTTTAAAGCAAAGGTGGGACTAGGAATTTCAGAGACTCCACGGGAGTTTGCCTTTTGTGCCTATACAATTTTTCAGCCTACCCTTTTCACTATTCCCGATGCCTCTCAGGACACCCGCTTTGCCCACAACCCCTTGGTGGTGGCAGGTCCAAAGATTCGTTTTTATGCTGGAGCACCGTTGATTGTTTCCAAAGGTTGCATCATCGGGACGCTGTGCGTGATTGACCACGCGCCACGAGAACTCACCCTAGAACAATTGCATGGGTTGCGGTTGCTCGCTTGTCGGGTTGTTGATTTGCTGGAGCGCCGCCGCCAACAGACCCTAGAGCTAGAAGCATCGCTCAAGTATTTCACCGATCAACTACAGGATTCGTTGAACGATCCGATTGATCAGCGAGACATGCTGGAGGACTTGTATTTGCTTCAGCAGTTGAAGGAAACCGAAACCCAATTTGTCGAGCACACGGAGACCCAATGGGAGAAAGTGTTCCGACAAACCCAGCAAGAACAAGTCGCCACCAGCCAAATTTTATTAGAAGCCCTAGAAGATCTGGAAGCAATGCAGAAACTAGCCCGACGGCAATCCCAATTTGTTACCCGTCTCCTCAGTCAATACTGCCACTTGCTCTCCGTTGTCCAGTCGATCGCCACCTCCTTAGACAATACTCGTATGGCAGTGCAAACCCAAGAATTACTCCAAGTGGTCAGAAATCTGGTGATCTTAATGATTCATCAATTAGAGGACGTGTTGCTGGTGATCCAAGCCAACCTGGGCACCTATGAGCTGTCCCCCAATGGGTTGGATCTAACCCAGTTTTGTCAAGCCATGATCAGACAACTCCAGCAGGTGCACCGCAACGATCGCAAAATTCAATTCTTTATCCAGGGCAACCCCCACAGGGCTTACTTAGACCTGCGGTTATTAGGGCAAATCCTTGGGCATGTGTTGGGCAATGCCATTCACTACTCCTCCAGAGCCAGTGTGATCACCCTAAAGTTGATCTACCCCGACTCGGAAACGGTGATCTTTCAAATTCAAGATCAAGGCATTGGTATCCCGATCGCCGATCAACCCAACATCTTTGAAATGTTTTATCGTGGCTCCAATGCCAACCAACTGCCGGGGACGGGGATTGGCTTAACCGTGGTGAAAAAAGCCGTTGAGTTACAGGGCGGCGACATCACCGTCGAGAGCATTGTCGGAGTCGGCTCCACCTTCACCATCACCCTGCCGCTCGACAGTGGGCGATCGCAGTCCTGGCAGGTTGCCGATCAATCGTTTCATCCCGGAACCACCTGAATGGGCGTTGTAGTCGTCACCGTTGCTCCCCTCAGGGAAATGGTGGGGGCGGCGATCGCCACGTTGCCCTTGGCAGTCAAGTTGAGGCTGCCGTTGGCGGTAATCTGCACACTGCCATCGCTGTCCTTCAGGTAAATCTGCTGTCCGCCAGCAGTGGTGATTTGAATCCCAGCATCGGGATCGTCATCAATGAACTGCAATTGGTGTCCGGCGCGGGTTTTGAAGGTGCGCAATCGAACTTTGCCATCCTGCACACTCTGGCGCACAGCGACGGGGGGCGTATCCCTACCGTTCCACACCCCGCCCAACACGTAGGGACGGTGGATATCGCCGTGCTCGAAGGCGACCAACACTTCGTCGTTGATTTCCGGGAGGCAGTCAAAGCCACGGGCATTGGCAGCCCCGATCGCCACCATCCGTGCCCAATTGCTGGCGTGGTCTTCGGTCAGGGTGGGAAATTTTACCTTGACGCGCCCCCAACCCTCTGGGTCTTCGTTGTCTGTCACAATGCCAACGAGTAGGGTTTGACCGGGTTGCAGGTGGGGTCTTGTCGTCAACGGGGTGGGTGTGCCCCCGATTCCCCGGACGCTAAACTCGGTCAGGTATACCCGCTCTTGGTAGCAATGGCGGGTTTCGGTGACGTAGTATTGCCCGCTGTGCGACCCCATGCCCTCTAGTTGCACCACCCGCCCCGGTCGAATGTTGGCGTTGCCCTCCCCCTTGGCATCGGCGCAGACAAATTGCCCACCCACCTGATCACACACGGCTTGTGCCATGACATCGGCTTCCTGCGGACTAAAAACAGGCTGATCCACCACGATCGCCATGGGCTGGGTAGGCTTGCCATTAAAGCAGGTGCTGGTGTCGCTGCCCTTGCCGTTTTGGGTGGTGGTCAGGATCTGGGCTTGGTGGCGGGTAGAGACGATCGCTCGTTTCTCTCGATAGTCCCAAGCCCGCACCTCGATCGCCTTCACCTGTTCGGTGCTGGTGGCTTTGACTCGAAAGCTGTGCAGATCGGTGAGCCAGCGCAGCCGGACTTCCCCGTCAATTTTGGGTTTGCGAAAGTGGAGTTTGCCGTCTTGGACAAATAGCTCAAATCCCAACCGGGCTGCTCGTTCGCGCAGAAATGCCATGTTGGTCTGGTTCTCTTGAAACACGTAGTCGTGGGCAATGCCGCTGGGGTCGATCGTTCCCAATCGAATTCCCACTTCCCCGGCAATCTTTTTGACAATATCGCTGTCGGTCATGTTTTGAAAGGAGCGGTTGTAGTGTCCTCGATGCAGCCGATGGGAGACATCGTAGCCGCGCACAATCACGGGAGCCTGGGATTTTTCGCTGAAGTGGGTTTCGATCGCCGTGATCTCACCCACCAGCAGGGGACTGCGGTTTTCCTGGTTGTAGTCGGGCGATTCGGTGGTGCTGGAGCAAAAGCCAATCTGGATGGGTTTGCCGATTTGCAGCAACTCCTGGTGTCGCCAGCGTTGATCCTGCGATCGCCCCGGATGGTAGTCGTTTTGAATCACCAGGGTAAATAGGCTGGGACGATGCAGGCTTTCCTCCACCACAAGCTGCAAGATGTCTTCCATCAAACTAGGGGCGGGCTGACCATCGATCGCTAGGCTAGGCAGGGGGCGGTGGGTTGGGGGCATCGATTGTCTCCTAAGTTGCAGCGGTTTGGCGGGCTTGCATGCTGTCGGCTTGGCGATCGGCAGGGCTGGGGGCAGGGGCGGCGAGGGAGCCGTTGGGTTTGGCTTCGTCGGCTTCCTTGAGGGTGAGATTGTCGATGACAGCCCGGACAGGGTGCCATCGGGCAGGAATAGGATGAGCTTGTAGTTGAGCTTTTCCACAAAGCAGCGACGCAGATAGACCTGGTTGCCCCACATCAGGGTGTAGATCGGTGGGCGCTGCTTGCCCTGGGCAAACTGCACTGCTTTACGAAATGGCTCGATGTAGCGCTGCACCACGTCGGTTTGTGATTCGTAGGTGTCAAACATCACCTGGTTGATGGTGACAGTGTAGGCTTTAACGTGGGAGAAGCTGACTTTGGGCTGTCCCTTGTCTTCGGTGCGTGCTCCCGGACTTTCCGCCGTATCGACCACCCCCTCAAAGGCTAATTCGGCGGGGTTAAACATAAATTCGATCGGGGGAACGCCGTCTTCTGATTTCAATGTGGCTTTGACTAACATGCTGCCTCCTAGGGTCTAGCGGTTGGGAAATACCTGGTGGAATGTCCATCCCGTTCTTGCTCGATCGCCCATTGCCATTGCACCAACTGATACACCTGCTGCATCAGCAGATAGAACTTTGGCTGAAGCGGGGAGCTGGGGTCAGGGGGTTCTAAGCGCCCGGTGGCAGAGTGGGGCGATCGCTTGGCATCCCTAAGCAATTGGCTTGGTCGTGGATCGCTGCTCCAGTGGGGATAGCGGCTGCCAATGGCATACTGCCGTTCCTGCTCGACTTGCCAATGCGACTGGAGTAGCCAATAGATCGGGTAGACCAGGGTGTCGAGCTGCTGTTCGAGGGGTTGGGGGGTGCGATCGCCCTCCCCCGATCGCAATTGCATAGTACGGCGATCGGTCGGGGGGGAGGGTGAGGTAGGAGGCGCAATCGCCGGGTGTTCACCCCATTCGCTTAATTCAAAGGCTGGAGAGTCAAAGGCTGGAGAGTCAATAGTGGCAGGGTTAACAGTGGCAGGGTTAACAGTGGCAGGGTTAACGGTGGCAGGGTTAGCGGGGTTGGGATTGGAGTGATTGGAGTGATTAGAGTGATTAGAGTTCAATCGCCTAGCGATCGTTGACCCGTGGGTTGGATCGGACTGGGGGGGTGGTGCTGCCTTGGGTGCGATCGGTGGATTGGCTCGATCAGGGGATGGCTGAATCGACGGTTGGGTTGGATAGGAAGGATGAATTGCAGGGCTGATCGACGATCGAATAACCGGGTTGGGGTTCTCTGGATGGGGTAACGAGGGTGGGTTAGGGGGTTCTACAGGTTGGGGTGCAGGGAGGGAGGAACCATCGGGATCTGGGGTTGGATTTGGGGTTGGATCTGGGGTTGGATCTGAAGTTAGATCTGGGGTTGGATCTGGGGTTGGATCTGGCGAGGGCTGGACGAGGGTTTTGGTGAATCCCAAGGGGTTGCGTAGGAGGGTTGCATGGTGAGGCGATCGGGGTGAAATGGCGGAGGCGAGGGACGAGGGGGATGCAGCGGCTGCCTGGGAATTCTCTCCAGAGCGGCTATCTGCGACCGTTTCTGTAGGAGTGGCTGGGGATATATCCCTACTCGGATCGGCGGTGCCATCGGGGGGAATGGAGGTAAGGCGTTGACTGCCGTTGGCTAAATCGATCGGCGTCGTGGATGGGTTTAGTTTTGGTTGAATAGGGTCGGGTAGGGCAGGGCGATCGTTTCTGGAACCGAGTTAGGCGGGGATGCGCTTGGCAATTGCCCGATCGCCCGATCGATGGGTGCTCCGTCCTTGGTTTCTGAAGCCGCCTGCAATCGACTGGGAACTGGTGCGGATGGGACTGTAGCGTGGCGGCGATCGATTGGATCGGGCTGCAATTGACTGGGAACTGGCGGGGATGGGACGGCGGTCTCTACGGTTGGTGAGCGATCGCCCGACCTCAGAAGGGAGGCGGCTTCCTCTGGGGCAGGTTGGGGAGGAGGGGATGGGTGGGGGATCGTCGGGGATTCGGCAGGCACGGATTGGGATGGGGGTGGAGCGATCGCCCCACCTTCTGGACGAGGTTGAATGCTGGCTGTTTCAGGTGGGATGGGTGGCGGTGTTGTGGCTGCCTCTGAGCGGGATGGCGCATTCTTTGGAACGCCAGAACGACCCGGCTCGTTGGCGTCTGGAGTGGCAGGGGTGGCAGGGGTGGCTGTGAAATCGGGCGATCGCTCCACCAGTGGAGCGATCGCGGCTAAAGGCAGCTCGATCCGAGGATGGAGATCGGGGGAGGACGCAGCTCCATCACTAGCATGGGGTTCTTCTAATGGTGAAAGTTGTAATGGTGAAAGTTGTAATGGTGAAAGTTGTAATGGTGGAAGTTGTAATGGAACCGTCCCGCGTCGGTTAAACGATGGATTAAACGATGGAGTCGTCCAATCCAACGGCGTCCAATCCAACGGCGTCCAACCCAGCGGTGTAGACTGCGCCAATGCCGGACGAAAATGACCCAGGGGCGATCGTAGGGGATGCGCGATCGTGCCCGATCGATCGAAACCGCTGTGCCAGTGATGGAAATGCTAAGGAGGGAATCGCCATGGTTGATTGTCCCAGCTCTGTAGATTTCTGGGTGGACTGCTGCACTTAATGACTGGGGAAGTAGCCAGAGCCATCCCGCCCTGCCGGATGCATCGCGGCTCCACCCCCCGTGGAGCGGGTAATCTTTAACCCTTCGTAGGCGATCGTCAGTTCTTCGATCGCCACACTGTCGGCATTGGCTTGCAACGCGGGTGCCTTCCACCCCACGGGCACCGCTCCAATCAGTGTCCACGCTTGCATGGTTTCACCCGCCTGATTAAACAACAAAATATTCAGGTTGCGGCGCTGCTTTTTGCCCTCTGCCAATAGCTGACTAATCCACGTCCAAAAGGTCAAGTCATCGGTGATGCCGCGCTTTAAAGTGACATCTGTAAATTCAGTTTGTCCGAGCAACACGCGCTGCTGATCGTTAACTCCTCCTTCGCGCTGGGTGTCTCGTTTGATGGTGACTCCTAACCCAGAACACTCGGTAAATGAAGCAGTAATTTGACTCTCCATTTCTACATAAAAATGGTTGCTGGTGACGTAATTAAACTCGTGGGTGCTGACGCCATTGGTAGACATAATTGTAGGTTTCCTATTCGTTCTACTCTCTTGTTCGATCGCGTTGAGCTAGGTAGGTTTCTTGGATTAATTCATAGACTCGATCGCTCAATTTTCTCAACAACAATGGGTCCTGGAGTACGGTATCAATTAGTTTGGCGGTTGCCGCATCCTGTGGGTTTACATGACTCGATTTCATTGTGCAATCCTCTCGCTAACGATCGTCCAATGGTCGTAAGGGCACCAACCCGGCTGCCCTCAATAGGGCTTGCCCTTCATCAGTTTTGAGGGCGGCGGCAAACTGGCGTCCTGCCTGGGAATCTTGCCGATAGACAACGGTGAGTCGGGACTTGAGCGGATAGGGAGTTGCCCTCAATTCTCCATCGGTGTTGAACACGGCGACGTTGGCTTGGTAGCTGCCCTTATCTCCACAGAGATCCGTTGTGGGAGTGATCGGGTGTCCCTGGGTTTGCCCGATCGCCTGCACCGGACGACCCGACTGCTGCACTGCCAGGGGATAGACAGAACACTGGTTAATCACCTGACTCAGCCTGGCAAAGCCAATGCCAATCGTCTGGCGCTGCTCAAAATCTTGGAGGATGTTGCCAAACATCTGGGTTGCAGGCAGGGTGGCAATGGGCAGTGCCCGAAACCGCTCGATTGCCCCATCGGTTTGCAACACTAGGCGTTCAAAGTGGGCGATCGCAGCGGGATCGTTGGGACGATAGAGCTGGATTGTCCAGTCCTGCAAAGGGGTGGCAAGCCTCCAATCGGGGGGTGTCCCTGTGTAGAGCTGGCGCAACTGCTCAAAGCTGATGGTGCCCTGCAATGCCTGGGGAACGGTGTGCGCTCGATTGCCATCTCCAAACGCCACCACAATCACCAAACCATCCAACGCCACCACCTCTTGGTGCAACCCCGCTGGCAGGGAGTCTCGCCACTCGGTGAGGGCAAACGCTGCCTCGCCCGACTGCACGGCTGCCAGCGCCTCCCCCGCCACCACAGTCAGGGTGTAGCGATTCAGTCGGCGATCGCGTTCCTGCAAGGTTTGCTCTAGGCTGCGATTAAAGGCAACCCGATTGGGCGTACGCAGGATGTCACTCCAGATGCCCCCCGCCTCGGTGGTGTATGAGACGGCAGTGTCCGGCAAGGCGATTTCTGTCAGGCAACACGGGTGGGCAAGGGTGGGACCAGCCCCCGATCGCTCTGCCCAACTGCGCCACCCCACTCCCAACCCCACTCCAATTCCCCCCAGCAATCCCAAAACCAACAGGCGCCGCAGGACGTTGCTCGAATTGGTAAAGGGAGTTAGGGCATGAGCGGGGGGAGCGGATTCGGCGATCGGCTCCTGCCACGGCAGATGCAGCAGGGTTTGGCGAGCTTCTTCCACATTGGCTTTAAAGTCGCCGCCCCCCAACTGCCGAAGGAACTGTTTTAACGGCAGGTCGTTCACCGTTGCCCAGGGTTGTTCTAGTAGCAAATTGGGGCGATCGTCATTGCCCGTGAGGAGCTGATAGGCAACATAGCCCAAATCAACTAAATCTTGCGCGGGAGTAGGGGTGGGCGGTTGGGCATGGGTGGGCAAAAATAGATGCTCCCACAGGGCTAGATCGGTGACGTAGACGAAGAATTGTAGGTCATCGTCGATCGCCCGTTCTGCTAAGGGAGTGGGCACCAGCAGCAGGCTATCAAGGCTGAGATTGCCGTGGGGACATGCCAAAGTTGAACCTCGCCGTTGAGCCAGCGTAATTTCTGGTGGTGCAAAAACCACAGGGTTTGCAGGACTTGGTTGAGACTGTGCCGCACCTGCTGAGGCGTGAGCGTCGCTTGCGTCGTTTGCAGGTACTCTCGCAAGGATTGGCTCTGGGGAATGGGTTCGCTGATCAAGT
>JAAUSV010000422.1 GCA_012032525.1 Leptolyngbyaceae cyanobacterium SL_7_1 | reverse complement strand
CGCAGCCCACACCCCCAAAAATCCTTACTTAAATACCACTACCAAATAAACAACACGATGGGCATACCGCGTGTTCTCTATGGAGAAATTATTTCAAACGTGGTTTGCAGAAAAGCAAGAATTCGCCTCAACGCTTCCTGTCCATCCGCCAGATCGAGATTGAATTGATACTCATGCTCCAGTAGTGGGGTGTGATCGGCAGGATAGAACAAGGTGTCGATCGGCACGCCGACTTCGGTTAACGTTTTGGCAAGGGCGATCGAATGTGGAGCCAGCGGGTCAGCGTTGCCCGCGGTAATGAAAGCAGGCGGAAACCTTGAAGTAATGTAGTCGAGCACCGAAAAGCTTTGGAACCTTGGATCGGTTAAGAAATTCTTTGTTCCTGAATACGACCACATTACGGTTCTTAGAAAAGAGCCAAATGAGCCATCCAGGTTCAGGAGCGACGTGTCGTAGCCCCCGCAATTCAGCAACATCGCCTTCAGTTGGTTTGGCTGTAGAGTGGGTTGAATCCCAACCTCGATCGCATAGGGAGGATTTGTCACCATCGCTGCCATCTGTGCTGCAATTTGAGCGCCTGCCGAGTCCCCTGCTAACACCATTTGGCTTGGATCAATATGCAAGCGAGTAGCTTGTTGTTGAAGGTAGGCGATCGCTTCATTCAACTGAATCAACGGCGTGGGATATTGGTGCTCTGGGGCGATCGAGTAACCCACCCCAACCGTTGTATAACCGTGGGAGGCAAGAATTTTCAAGTAATTTGCCACATGGCTCTTGTCGCCAGAAATCCACGCTCCCCCATGCACCCAGACGATCGTAGGTAAAACGACATCGGCAGTCGGTAGGGCTTGGGGATAAAACACGTCAAGCTTGGCATCATTGTCGTTGGGACGATACGGCTGATCGACGATCGCATTCACACCGGGAGGCACATGTTTCTCAAGCTTGTGCGCGATCTCGACCGCACCCTTGTCAAAGCCATAGCGAATCAGCAGCGCTCTTGGGTAGGGGCTAAATTGGAAGCCAAGATAGATCGCTAAGCCAAGCAGCAGCAAACCCACAACTAGCCAACGAGTCCATCTCCACAACAACGAACGGCGGTGCGAACGAGGCAAATGTAGATTTTGTTGAAGCGCGATCGGTGATGGTTGCCGACGACGGTTAGGCATTAGTTAGCATTCCTACGATGCGTCTATTTGCCTGTATCGTAGCTGTAAAAGGGTTGAAGCACTGGTCATGATGTATGTTGTTTCATCAAGAATGTGCTGTAAGTACTCACGAGCCGAGGGTGACATACTCGACCTCATTTAGAATATGCGGACCAATATAGGGACTTAATGATTCAATTGTGATTAGATCGACCGCTCTGCCAAGCAGATCTTCTAGAAAAAATGAGAGATGAATAAAGTTATCAAACGTTTTCTGGCTTGGTTCAAAAGCAACCAAAATATCGACATCACTTTGCTCATGGATTGCAGTGTCATGTACAAACGAGCCAAAAATGCCGCAACGTTCAACTCCAAAGCGACGTAGCTCGTGTTGATATTCCTGAAGAAGAGACAGCACTTGGGCTTTCGTTTGTACAGGCATCGCTGAAGCAGATTACTCGCTTGATGCTGAGTTTATCACAACCCCTAGAGTGGCTCATTGCATTAGAATTTTGTCCTAACTGAAGTGGTAAGCCAACTAACCCTCTGCAACGATCGCCCCCTGCCGATTCAATTCCAACGCTTTCACCTCAACCGTAACGCCTTGTTCTGTCCATGCCTGAGTCATTGCCGCTTCTACAGCCGCTGCTTGGGTGGGATGGGCGAGGGTAAGCAGGGTGGGACCCGCGCCACTAATGACTAAACCGTAGGCTCCGGCGGTTAAGGCTGCCGATCGCACGGCTTCGTATCCTTGAATGAGGGACTGACGATAGGGCTGGTGAATCCGATCGTCCATTGCCACCCGCAGCCAATCTCCTTGTCCGGTTTCTAGTCCACGAATCAGCAAGCCCAAGTGAGACACATTGAAGATGGCGTCGGCACGACTATATTGACTGGGCAACACTCGTCGGGCTTCGGCGGTGGAGACTTCAAAATCGGGAATGGCGACGATCGGCACGACTTCGGTATGCCAAGGAATATCACAAATCGCCCACTGCTGATGATCCACAGCGGCTAATCGACAACCACCCAAGAGGGCAGGCACAACGTTATCGGGGTGTCCTTCGATCGTGATCGCCAACTCCATAATCTCAGCTTGGCTCAGGGGCGATCCAGCAAGCACATTTGCCCCTACCAATCCACCGACGATCGCCGTAGCGGAACTGCCCAGCCCCCGTGAGAGGGGGACACCGAGGGCGATCGCCATCTTTACCGCTGGAGGAGTTTGCCCAATGTGTTGGTAGAGTCGCAGGAAGGATTGATATGCCAGGTTACTGTCGTCGGTTTTTACCCGTGGGGCTTCGATTCCGGTAACGGCGATCGTCAGGGGCGAGTCAGAGTCAGCCGCAACTTGGTAGGTGAACTGGTTGTAGAGGGTGAATGCGGCTCCGATGCAATCGAATCCTGAACCAATGTTGGAGGTGGTGGCGGGAACTTGAACAGAGACGGTGGGCATGGGAAGGAGGAGGGTTGAAGGATGAAGGTTGAGGGAGGAGGGAGGAGTTATGAATTGTGAGTTATGAGTTATGAGTTATGAGTTACGCCTAATGGGAATTGAACCGTAGGGGCGTGGCATTTGGGCGATCGCTCTTGCAGGTTGACGAAATATCTTTGCCAAATGCCGCGCCCGTACAAAGGTTTTGAGTGACACATACAACGTGAGGGATGAAGGTTGAGGGGTTGAGGGTGAAGGGGGATTGCAAGCTTTTGGGGATGGTTGGGTGTTTAGTTGGGGGCGATCGGTTTGATGTATGCCACGACTTGTTCTACTGCTTGGAATCCCATTTTTGGTGAAATGTATGACTAGTTGTGTTTTCTAATAGGGCATCGGAGGCGAGTTGGGTGCAGCCGTGGGCGTGTGCCCATGCTTCTGCGTGGCGAATTAAGGATGTACCCATGCCTTGTCTACGGAAATTGGGGCTGATATAGATGCCTTCAACGTAGGCAACTGGGTGCTGGGTTGCACCAGGTACATATTCGTAGCGGAGCGAGAGGTTGATGAAGCCGACCGCTGCTCCAGTTTCATCTAACAGCAGGAATCCTGTCTCACGGGGAGAGTGCATGATCTCGGTCATACTCTGCCGCATGTCATCTGGGAAATTGGGCCATAGCTCCAAGGTCAATGCCAACCATTGGTCAAAATTATCGGGATTTACTTCAACGATCTGCACCGCTTTGTTTTCACCTCATCCAGATTTCAACTCAAATAGATTTCCAACTCAAAACATCCATTCCAACCCAACTCCCAACCGTGCCTCCTCCCCCTCTGGCGATCCCTGCCGTTGCAGATCCGTGGATAGCCGCAACTGGCGGGTCAGCGCATACCCTACCGCCAGTGTGGTCACGCCCACCTCATCGTACTCGCCAGGAGAAACCCACGTGTGGGTGAGGGCAAGATCGGCGGCTCCTGTTCGAGATAACGCCAGTAATAGCCGCAATCCCAGATCTAACCCGTCAGTGTGAAATTCATCCACCTGCACCGATCGATAGCCCACGACCGGAGCCAGATTTACATAACTGCCGAGGGAAAAAATGTAGTAGCGCAGATTGGCTCCGTATAGTTCTCGATCGCCCTCAAAATTCGCCTGATAATCGCCGCTGATGGTGAAGTGCGATCGCCCCAAAACTACATCTTCCACGCCGACATGGAATCCGGATTCCTCTTCCGCATCAGCAAAGTGGGAATAGCCCAGCCGCAATCGGGTACGAAAGCTGGGATCGGTGCGAATTTCCGATAATACGTCGGGAACTTCTTCAACCCAGTCTTGCCAAAGGGGGCTTTCTTCCACGATTTCAGGGTCAAGATCGAAGGTCTCGGCAGGGGAAGTAGGACTTGTCTGGGAGCTTTCTTGTTTAGTGGGGTTGTCTGTTACCGCTCTATCCTAATCCCGGATC
>JAAUSV010000023.1 GCA_012032525.1 Leptolyngbyaceae cyanobacterium SL_7_1 | reverse complement strand
CCCAATTGGAAGTTGTTGATGGTGTCAAACCCTGAATCTTCCTCTAGGACAACGGTTGCCTTGCCTGTACCCAGGTTGACCACATCGTTGCCTCTGCCAGTGAAGATCACATCACCCCCGCCACGGCTGGTAATTTCGGTTGAGGTGCCGCCGCCATCGCTGCCACCAGCGGTGATGGTGTCGTTGCCTGCGTCGCCAAAGATTAGATCATCTTGAGCACCGCCGACAATCCGATCGTTGCCACTGCCACCAATTAGGGTGTCATAGCCGCCGTTACCATTGATGATGTCATTGCCCGTGGCACCATCAATCAAGTCGTTGCCTGTGCCACCGGAAAGGCTGTCATTACCATCCTCTCCGAGCAATTCATCGTTGCCGCCATTGCCGTTGATCACATCACTGCTGCCGCCCCCGATAATCCGCTCATCTGCGATCGACCCCACCAACGAATCGGCTCTGTTGGTTCCCTGAATCAGGCGGCGATCGATCGTCAAATTCACCGTTGCCGTATCGATGTCGCCGTTAGCATCAGTGATGGTGTAGGTAAAGCTATCTATACCAGCGCCATTTAATGATGCGGTATAGGTAAAGCTGCCATCGCCATTATCAACAACGCTCCCCGTGGTAGGAGTGGTAAAGCTGGTGACGCTGAAGGCATCGCCATCAGGGTCAGAGTCGTTGTCTACCACTGAGATGGTGACGGATTGCCCGACCGTGACGGTAGCACTATCATCGGTGGCGATCGGCGCTTGGTTAGGAGCAGCTAGATTCAAGCCCACAATCACTGGGTCGTGATCAGACGAGCGATAGGGACTCTCATCGTACAACGACGGCTGATTGAATTCGGTGTTGTAATCCAAAATTCGAGGTTCATCGGCGTTGATGTGCCACTCCGTTACCCCAGAGACTTGAGCACTGAGTGCCGCAGTCGTCAGGGCATGATCTAACCGTCCTGATTGTCCCTGGAAGACGAAGGAGTAGGGATCAGTCTCAAACCGACCCAGCTCATCCACCAAGCCGCCATTGCGCAACACGTCGATCGGGTCTTCCTCTCCGTAGGCGTTGAGGTCACCAATCACTAATACATCATCATCGCCCGTGGAAGTCTTGAGGGAATTGATGAAGGTTAGGAGCGCCTCTGCCTGTTGGATACGAGTGGCGTTAAATGCTCCCTGCCCATCGCCTTGATCGGTATCGAGTCCCGTTTCTCCGCCAGCCGACTTGGATTTGAAGTGGTTGATGATCGCCGTGAAAGTTGCTCCATTGGAATTAAGGCTAAAGGTTTGGGCGACTGGAGCACGACCAATATTGAAGGCGGGACTATCAATCGTCTGAGCCTCGCCAACCAGCGAGACGGAACCGGGTTTGTAGATGAATGCTACCTTGATCGCATCATCTCCACCAGGTACAGCGGCATAGTTCGCTGGGTCGGCAACCACCGCGTAGGTGCCAGCACCCGCTTCCGCATTTAGGGCATCCACCAAGTTGCTGATGGCTACCAAACCGTTGTTTTCTATTTCGATCAAGCCCAGGACATCGGCATCGATCGCCGTAATTGCGCTGACAATCTTTGCCTGTTGCCGTTCAAATTCCACGGCACTGTCCGCACCCCGCGCATCATTAGAACCGTTGTCGATCGTGGTGAAGTAGTTCAACACGTTGAAACTTGCCACTTTGACATTGCCACCCACCTCGTCAGGAGCTGCTGTACGGGGATTGGTGGGCTGAAAGTCAGGGGTAATTGTGGGTTGAATCCGGTAGCTGCCAAAGCCAAAGCCCAATACCCCGGTCAGATCCTCTACGGTATCACCAATTCGCAGCGTTCCCTCGTTTACCCCATCAGGATGCAGGAAGGGAACCACGACTGGGTTTTGGGTGTTGCTAGCGTCGTCGAGCAGGATTTGATTGCGGTTGTTTGCCGTTTGCTGTGCCGTCACCGCCGCCACATTGTTTTCGTCGTTTTCGGTTTCCGTTGAGGGAATGTCGGTGGGGTCGATCGCATTCGTAGGATTAAACAACCGTCCCTCAGATGAGAGCAAAACTTCCCCAAATCGTCCCAGGTTGAAGGTTTCTGTCACACTCAGCGTCTCTGGAAAGGTGACGAGCATTCCTTCAAATCGTTCTAGATCTGCCGTATTGGTAAGGGTAGATCCAGTACCGTGGTGTCACCAAGCTGAGTTGGTTGCTAGCTTGGATGCTGAGGTTGGTAATGTTGCTCAGTTGAGTTTGGTTGGAGAACTCCGATACGCGACCTTTGACCCGCACTTTGTCTCCAGTTGCTACGTCGATTGCAGTAGGCGCAAACACAAACAAGCCCTCGGAGGTCAGTTCCGAACCAACGCCCGTATCAGCATCCGCATCTTCTTCCTGAATATAGAACCCATTTAGCCCACTCGATCCTTGGAAATCCCCAATGACAATGCCTTCGATCGTGACTTCACTGTTGACGATCGGGCTAGCCGCCCCACTGCCTTGAACCTGGCTAATCGGGGTGATCACCAGTGCCACATCGTTATCTAACACATTGACGCTAAGAGGCGCGATCGGGGTGAGGCTATTGGAATAGGCGGGATCTGCACTACTGACAATCGAATGGGTGATCGTACCCGTATGAGCACCTTCAACCTCCGCATCATCGATCGCTCGTACTGTAATGGTTGCAGAGGTAGTCGTGCTATCCAGCGCCACTGTGCGAGCAGTGCTAAAGAAATTGATGCCATCGGTGCTGATTTCGACTTCGGCGTCGGGGGCGATTTCGATTGTAACGGTGCCCGTGGGACTGGTGTTGAGGGCGATCGTATAGGTATCAGTGGTTTCACCCTGTTCATTGACCTCAGTGCCACCCCCTGTTTGGGTAACAGTCACCCCTGCCGGAGTAACGCCCCCAGCGGTGGCAACGGTGAGACTGTCGATCGCCAAACCATGGTCGCTGCCCGTATCGTTAACATCTTCCCATCGCAACCAGAGTTCCCGACCGGGGGCGAGGGATAAACCGCTTAAGCTAGACGATACCTCTAGGCGATTTGCATTGCCGTCTAACGCCGCACCAGTGGCAGTTGCAACTGGACCCGTATAATCCAAAGCATCAAAATTAATCCAGGTGCCAGCCGTCAGGCTGGTGGCACCGACTTGGTAGGCAAAATCGAGTTTATGGGCAGTGGTGTTTCCCCCATTGCGCCATTGTTCGCCAAAGTAATTGATATCGAGGGCGTCGATCGTTTGGGTGGTGTCATTGACAAATCGCACACCGTAATAGATCGTACCTGTGGCATTTGAGCCGATTGAACCGAGCGCCCTTTCTGTGGGTGCAGCCCCAAAACTATATAAACTACCAGTGGTAGACGTGCCGCTACTGGCAATGAAAGAGGCTCTGGTGGAGTACCAACCTGGAATCGTGGAATCATCAATCCACGTTCCATTGACTCCCGGAAGTCCATCAAACTCCTCGGAATAGGAACTACTGAGCGCGATGGCGGGCATATAAATCTCCTTAATGTGGAAAACAAATCAGTGATAAGGGGGGCTTCCTCACCCTGTTCTGCGGTTTGAATAACCTTGTGAACCTGCCTAGCTAACGAACCACTAGTGAATGCACCCAAACCACAGCGATCGTCCGCCTCATCGGTCCTCGTTCTGCGATCCTCCCTCGAAGTACTGCCTGATTAAGGAAACCACGCGGAACTCCAAGGGTTTAAAGAATACACAGCAGGAGAAAAGGAAGGTTTCTTAAGTAAATTCACTGAGCAAGCTCAAATCTTGTATCTTCTTATGCAATCTATCAATTTAGGTTAAAGAAAAGATTATCAAAAGTTTATTGCTGTTCTATGAAATGCTGTAGAGCGCATTAAGTCGATGATATCTCGGTGATTTCTGGCTGTTATAGAACTGTAGATAAAGCTACACTAAAGCCCTGTTTATTTGTATCAAAAGTTAATAAAGCATGCCAAATTTGACTACTCAAACCAAAAATATCAGTGTAGAACTTGTATTAAATACCAATAGAACGAATCCTTGTACGGTTAAATTTTGTTGGTTGGGGTGTTACTACAGCTTGCTCTACGGGTATCAAATCGATCGCCTGATTAGGAGGATCGGATGTTGTAATCCTGGGACGATCGCGTTTGATTCCGTTAGTTACCAATGTCAACCGTAAAACGACGTGGGCACAACGGGTTGTAACACATTGAGGTAGTTATGTATCTTGCTGAATTTGCCCTGACTGGTACGGCGGAACTGTCGAATGAGCTGCTGATTCACGCTTCGTCAGAAACCGTTGCCAAAAACTTTGCCAAGGCGTATGCCCAGCACTGGGGAATCGACCTGTTTGCTTTCACGCCTCTCTCAGAACAACAGGTGCGCCAGTGTCGTCTTTGGCACCAATCGGTTGTGCTAACCTCAGCTTGATGGGGACATGACTGTAAGAATGAGCAGCAATAGGGGTGGAGTAGAGCCGATCGCTGATTGATGAAGTTTTTGCTTAAAAATCTGGAATCCTCGAAATCATGCCGTTGGGTGATACGGCGGTATGAAGTGAAATCGATCGAGTACCCGTTAGGTTAGGGATAACACGGAACATATGATTGTTCTAGTTGCACCAACCCTAATTGTCACTGAGATCGATTGACGGAGCTAGAGCATGACGTATTCCATTAACCAATTCAAAGCTGTTTTAAATGGGCTAGGCTACAACCTTGGACCAAATGGGATTGGTGGAAATCAAAGTAACTCCCTTGATTTTTATACTCAAGCAGCAATTCAAGAATTTCAAGCAACCCACAAGTTACCAATCACAGGCACAATCGATCAGCCCACTGTTGAAAAAGCCCGTCAACTGATGCGGAATCTCAAGCACAGCCTGAATGTAGCGATCGAGGCAGATCTACCAATCAATGAATATTATGGACCTCGAACCCATCAAGCAATTATGCATTTTCAAAGGTTGCGTGAATTGCCCATGACAGGCATCGCTGGGGCAGTTGTTAGAAAAGAACTGGAGCTGAAGGTGAAAGATCTACTCCGCCAGCAGGTAACGATTGCCGAAGCATTCAATGTGACCGAATCCAACTCGTTTGAGCTGGCTTAGAATTGCGGATTAAATAAAATCGAGAATCAATCAGATCGAGAATTAAATGTCTAGGTTGGGGCGAACGGCTATTCGCCCGTACAGGGAAATATTGGAGTTATTTAATTCTCATTTCTTAGAGGTTCCTCCAATCCCTAAATCGATTGAGTGAATCGATTGATCATGCTCTGTCCATTCAACTGCTGGACACGCCGGATAGTCCTGCCTACCTCTGATATTGCGTTAATAATTTCGCCAAACCGCCACCAAATGCCCCTGTACATCTACCTCAGTAGCAGGGTACTCCATGAGAGGGTAGTTAGGATTAGCTGGTTTGAGCTGCACCTTGGTGCCTTTGCGGTGGTAATACTTCAGCGTTGTGCCCTCACCATCGACCCGTGCCGCCACAATTGTGCCCTCCTTCAGCGATTTTGGATCTTGCACAGGACGCATAATTACCACATCGCCACTGTCGATCAGTGCCCCAATCATGCTGTCTCCCCGCACCCGCAACGCAAAATCTCCAGGACGAATGAAGGAACCTGAGAAATCGAGGTGCTCAACGGCATCGGTGAAGGACTCTACCACCGAACCTGCTGCGATCGCTCCCATAATCGGCACCCCTTGGGATTGGAGAATCCGAATTGTCCTGGCACGACCCTCCGTCCAATCGATGTATCCCTTTGCTCTCAAGTGCTCTAGACGGCTTTGAATCGGCGCAGGCGATCGTAGAGCCATTGCTCGCATCATCTGCCGAATGGAGGGAGAATGTTGATTTTGCTTGATATAATCGACCAACCAGTCGTAGAGCTGTTGTTGAACAGCGGTGAGGGGTTCCATAAGACCTAATCCTTGGCAAGAATCGCTTAGTACCTATGTACCATTTATATCAAGCTTTGTCTAGTGTTTTTGCAGATTTTTTTAATATTTCTTTAACTTAGCGTAAATCCTTAATGAAGCTTGCCGTTGCTGGGCTGACTTTGTTAAATTTCCTTAAACTTGCGATCGTGTATTTTGCAGTACTGTCTGACGCCAGGGACGGCTGTAATGTTTAGTCAATCAAGGCTTAGCCCAAAGTGTACGACTGAATTTTTTAATGATGCAACTCATCAGGATGAGGTAAAGTCACAACATCTACCCAGCAGGGGACGACAAAAGTTCAGTTGACACCTTCACCCAATCAGTAAGTGGAAAGCGCTATGTATTTTGAGGACGATCGCACTGGAATCTCAATTGAGACCTTAAAGCGAGCCTTTGCGGATAATCTTTACTATATCCAAGGAAAAGACGAGCTATTTGCCACCTTCTATGACTACTACATGGCACTGGCTTATACCGTACGCGATCGTCTGATTCATCGACGCATCAAAACTGCACAAGCCTATTTCTTTCAAGACGTTAAGACCGTTTATTATCTTTCGGCTGAGTTTTTGATTGGGCGGTTGATGATCAATAACCTGATCAACCTAGGCATTTACGAGCCGTTGAAGCATGCCCTCAAGAATTCTGGATTGAGCTTAGACGAGTTGGTCGATCGAGAAGAGGAACCCGGCTTAGGAAATGGGGGCTTAGGACGGTTGGCTGCCTGTTTCATGGATTCCCTCTCCACCCTCGAAATCCCCGCAATGGGCTATGGGATTCGTTACGAATTTGGCATTTTTCGGCAATTTATTGTCGATGGTTGGCAACATGAAAACCCCGACAATTGGTTGCGATCGGGCAACCCCTGGGAAATCCCCCGCCCGGACTACAACGTTGAAGTCAAGTTTGGTGGGCACACCGAGGCGACGGTAGACGATCAGGGACACTACCACGTCCGCTGGTTCCCCCGTACCACCGTCTATGGCACTCCCTACGATGTGCCCGTCCCTGGCTACGGCAACAACACCGTGAATACCCTGCGGTTGTGGAGTGCCCGTGCTGGTGAAGACTTTAACTTCCAAGTGTTTAATGCTGGGGAATATACTCAGGCGGTCTCGGCAAAGACCTACTCTGAGAACATTTCCAAGGTGCTCTATCCCAACGACCAAACCCCCCAAGGCAAGGAGTTGCGCCTACAGCAGCAGTACTTCTTTGTGTCCTGCTCGTTGCAAGATATTATTCGCCTCTACCTGCGCAACCACGACACGTTTGATGCCTTTGCCGAGAAGGTAGCGATCCAGCTCAATGACACCCACCCGGCGATCGGCATTGCCGAACTGATGCGCCTGCTGATCGACGAACACTACTTGGCGTGGGATCAAGCCTGGAGCATTACCCAACGCACCTTTGCCTACACCAATCACACCCTGCTGGTGGAGGCGCTAGAGCGCTGGTCGGTTGGACTGTTTGGGCGGCTCCTCCCCCGCCACCTAGAAATTATTTACGAAATCAACTACCGTTTCCTCGGCGAAATTCAACTCAAATATCCCGACGACGACAGCAAGCTCAAGAGCATGTCGCTCATCGAGGAAGGCGGCGAGAAGCAAGTACGGATGGCAAACTTGGCGGTGGTGGGTAGCCACACGGTGAATGGGGTGGCTAAGTTGCACACCGAGTTGCTCAAGCATGAGCAAATGCGAGACTTCTACGAGATGTTTCCAGGGAAGTTCCAAAATAAAACTAACGGCATCACCCCTCGCCGCTGGTTGTTGATGAGCAATCCCCCACTGGCAAATCTGATCACAGAAAAAATTGGCGATCGCTGGATTACCAACCTCGATCACTTGCGGGGTCTGGAAGCTTATGTGGACGATGCAGACTTCCAGCATCGCTGGCGGCAGATCAAACAAGAGAGAAAACAAAACCTAGCGGACTACATCTTGCGTAGCAGTGGGGTTGAAGTAGAAATTGGCTCACTGTTTGATGTTCAGGTCAAACGTATCCATGAGTACAAGCGGCAGTTGCTCAATGTGATGCACATCATCACCCTCTATAACCGCATCAAAGCCAACCCTGACATTGCCCTCTCCCCCCGGACTTTTATCTTTGGTGGGAAAGCGGCTCCGGGCTACTTTATGGCAAAGATGGTGGTAAAGCTGATCAATTCAGTTGCGGACATGGTGAACCACGATGCCGATGTCCGGGGACGCCTCAAGGTCGTGTTTCTGTCAAACTACAACGTTTCGTTGGGGGAACTGGTATATCCAGCCGCCGATCTATCGGAGCAAATCTCAACGGCAGGGAAGGAAGCCTCTGGCACAGGCAATATGAAGTTTGCCCTCAACGGAGCACTCACCATCGGCACGCTCGATGGTGCTAACGTCGAGATTCGTGAAGAGGTGGGGGCAGAAAACTTCTTCCTGTTTGGCTTGACAGAGCAAGAGGTGTCAGCCATGCGATCGCACGGCTACCAACCCTGGAACTACTACGCTGCCAACGAAGAATTGAAGATGGTGATCGACAACATCGCCTCTGGCTATTTCTGCCCCCGCGAACCCGGTTTGTTCCGTTCCATCATTGACTCATTGATGCAAAAAGATGAGTACATGCTCTTGGCGGACTACCAGTTTTACATTGACTGTCAGGAGCGGGTGAGCCAAGCCTATCAAGACCAGACCAACTGGACACGCATGTCGATCTTGAACGTGGCGCGGATTGGCAAATTCTCCTCCGATCGCACCATTTGGGAATATTGCAAAGACATCTGGCATGTGAAGCCCGTGCCCATCGATCTAGATGCCTACTCCCAAGAAGGAGCCGGAATCCGATTAGACCTGCTCGAAAAGCGTTAACCCCCAAGGTTATCAACTGTTGAGCAAACACGAGTTGTAGACGGTGTTCTCCTTTGTCTCTAGACGCGATCGCTATTGGTATGGCGATCGTGTTTTTTTATCAACGACTAGCAATTAGCCTACGAGCCATCTTCCTATGCAAATTAAAGTAATTAATGGCAATACGTTTGCGGCGATGACAAAGGGGATTGATGAGTCAGCTCAAGCGGCACGGTCGCCAATGACTGAAATTATCACGACTCAACCGCGATCGGGTCCCCAATCGATCGAAAGTTACTACGATGAGTATCTGGCAATCCCCGGCATCCTGGAAGAAATTCGCCTCTCCCCGGACGTGGATGCGTTTGTGATTGCCTGTTGGGGCGATCCGGGGGTGGAAGCAGCACGAGAACTGACGACCAAGCCCGTTGTCGGCATTGCCGAAGCCAGTATGTATGTGGCGAATATGTTGGCTGCCCGTTGGGGTGTGATTACCACCCAGCATCGATCGCTACACATGGTGCTCCAAACAATTCACAAAACCGGATTTACCCACCGCTGTGTCTCGGTACGCACCACCGGCATTCCCGTGGTGGAAACGGAAACGGCTCGATCGCAGACGGTTGATCGATTGGAAGCAGAGGCAAGGAAGGCGATCGCCACCGATCGGGTTGAAGCCCTCTGTTTGGGGTGTGCGGGCATGGGTGGATTGGATAAAGACTTGGAACAGCGCTTGGGGATTCCTGTCATCGACTCCGTTGCCGCCGCTGTGAAGCTGGCAGAGGCACTGGTTAGCCTACAAAAATACACCAGCAAGGCGCTGACCTACCAATTTCCAGCAGCAAAGCCCATCCTCGGCTATTCACCCTCTATGCAGCTTGATCAGGGCGCCTAAGGCATGGGGGCGTTGGTCAAGCGCCCTGCCTTTCCAACCCCAGGAAGTTTGCTCTAAAATAGTACATATGTTCGACCGAGGGGGAGCACATGGAACTGTTGATCGAGCGAATTAAATCCGATCTAGGGCAAATACTTGTTGTTTCTGACGGAGAAGCACTGTGTGCTCTAGAGTTTGACGATGCCGAAGAGCGGATGCTCACTTCCCTGGAAAAGCGCTATGGAACAGTTCCAGTTCAAAAAAACCAGAAATCCCTTGGGGGTGGGCGATCGCCTCCGGGCTTACTTTCGCGGTGAGCTGACTGCCCTCGACGAGTTGCCAGTCACCACGGGCGGCACTGCCTTTCAAAAACAGGTTTGGGCAATGCTGCGCCATATTCCATCGGGAACGGTGGTGTCCTATCGAGAGTTGGCGATTAAGCTGAAAAGCCCCAATGCTTGCCGGGCAGTTGGACTAGCCACATCTCAAAACCCCGTGGCGATCGTTATTCCCTGTCATCGGGTAATTGGCACCAATGGAGCGCTGACGGGCTATGCGGGCGGCATTGAGCGCAAACAATGGTTACTGCGTCACGAGGAAGTACACTCGATCGCCGCTAAACCTGTCACCCCCACCCCCAACGAAACGATCCTAGCGGTACAACCACGACCTAACCGGAGACGCAAATCGATCGAGGAGGATGGCTTGCAATTATCATTACTCTCCCAGCTACCCTCGTCCTAACCCAGTGCTTGGCTTGGATTAAACAAAGTGGTAGGGGGGCAGTGCTTCTCCAATTTCAATCTGCCAATGGGGACACTGGAGTTGCCAGTGGTCTACCTGTTGCCACAGTTCCGCTTCGATCGATCGGGGCAGCAATAGGTAGGTTCGGTGGATGCCATCGGATGCAGGGCTATGGACAACATCGCTGTAGGTCTGGAGCAGCGATCGATGCAGAGCGTCCAATTCTGCTTGCTGCTCCTGTTTGTAGGCGGCTTGGGATTGAAACCGTTTCTTCTTGGCAGAGAAATAATCCCTGCCAGTTAGTTCCATTGGGTCAGATGGGGGAGGGGAGCCAAGGGAATGGCTTTTAATACGTATTCCGCTTTGTTGGCGAGGGTGTTGAGTTTTGCTAGATAGTCTGTGTCGTGAAAATGGAGATGCTCCAACAGTGCCTCGTGGGAGACAAAACAGGTGCCAAATCGCAGCGGCAAAACAGTGGTTTGGCTAAACAGATGTTGGATGACACGATCGTGGGCTAGCACCGCCTGTACTAGGCGATCGTCACTCTGTTGGACTAGATCGAGATCAACCTGGGTTTCGACAACGGCACTTAGGGAGGGAGTATCAACCCGTTGAAGCGAACCCACAATACCAAACGGCAGATCGGCGATCGATGTTTGGCGATGTAAAAAGGCGTAGGTATACACTCAGATTCACACAACTCAACAGCGAAACTCAGGCAACCACTGAAGGGGCGCTCTACAATCATAAACAGTGATCTCTAGCCCTTGAATGTCCAGCCTGTAACAATAGACTAAATTAATCAGACTAAGCTAATTCAGACTAATTAATCGTTCCTACCCTCCACTCCCATGCTCCACAAGCGTGGCTAGTGCAAGCCCCAATCTGCCCGGACTCCCGATCATTAGAATTGTAAAAGAAGGTATCCCTTCCCTCATGGGGCAATGACTTCCCCTTGTCACCCGCCGTTTAACCCAGTCGTTATTGCCGTTACCGTATGAACAGCAACTTTCTTCGCTTAGCCGTCGCTCCCCTCACCCTAATGGGATCGGCGGTTGGATTGCTCATGCTTGATGCTGCATCTCCGATCGCCCTGTTAGATCTAACCCGCCTCGGCGCCTCCCATAGCCAGGCTGCGATCGCCCAAACTGAGGAAGAAGTCAATGTCCGGGTTTATCAAACCGCCAGCCCTGCGGTCGTTTCTATTCGCGCCGAGGAAGGCACCGGCAGCGGTACGTTGCTCAACAACGATGGATTAGTCCTGACCAATGCCCACGTAGTCCAAGGCTCGCAGACCGTCACAGTGGTGCTGGCAGACGGACGAGAATTTGAAGGGGAAGTGATTGGTTTTGGGGATCCAGGACTAGATTTGGCAGCAGTCCGCATTCCCGGCAACAACCTGCCAACGGTGCAGATTGCATCGGCAAACTCGGTGCAGGTGGGACAGCGAGCCTTTGCCATCGGCAACCCCTTTGGACGGTTTCAAGGAACCCTGACCACAGGAATTGTCAGCCGGATTGATTTCGATCGCGGCTTAATCCAAACCGACGCCGCCATTAACCCAGGGAACTCCGGTGGTCCCCTGCTCAACAGTCAAGGACAAATGATTGGGGTAAACACAGCCATTTATACCTCCCAGGGCAATTCTGGCAGTATTGGCATTGGCTTTGCCATTCCAGTCGATCGGATTCAACCATTCCTGACAGCGGTGCGGGAAGGCAGAGCGGCTCAAACCGCCCAATCTCCCACCCCAGAAATCGCCCAACCGCCCAAGCCAATCAACGTGGATGGTTCTCCAATTACGGGACGGTTGACCCTAAACAGCAGCATTCTCCCAGCCGACAATAGCTATTTTGATGCCTACAGCTTTGAAGGAACCGCCGGGCAACAAATTGAAATTGTCATGACCAGCAATCAATTTGACTCCTACCTGATTTTGCTAGCACCCGATGGCAGCGACTTAGTTCAAGACGACGATGGTGGCGGCAATACCAATGCTCGCATCGCCATCACCTTGCCCACGGCAGGCACCTACACAATTCTTGCCAACTCCTACTCGGCTGGAGAGGTGGGCAACTATAGCTTACAAGTCTCAACGGCAACAAACGCTCCCGCTGCGGTGACTCAAACCCAGCTCTTGCAATCGGGAGATTTTATTCTTCAAGAACAGGGGGAACTCGGACCGGGCGCATCGGTGTTGCAGTCGGATGGCAGCTTGTACCAGGAGCATTTCTTTGAGGGGAACGCTGGACAGGAGGTGACCATCACCCTAGAAAGCGCCGACTTTGACACCTACCTAGTCTTGGTGGGACCCGATGACGCTATCATTCAGCAAAATGATGACGTGAACGAAGGCAACCTCAACTCGTTTATCACCGTTACCTTGCCTAACACAGGCACCTATCGAATCATTGCCAATGCCTTTGATGCTTCCGGCAGGGGGCGTTACGTTGTTACCGTTCGCTAGGGGGTTAGCACGGATGAGAGTCGCATTTTATGGACGGTACTGAGTTCGATCGCCAGATGATGCGACGCTGCTTGGAACTGGCTCAACAGGCGATCGGGCGCACTGCTCCCAACCCCATGGTGGGAGCGGTGGTCGTTCGCAATGGAAAAATCGTTGGCGAAGGGTTCCATCCCCAAGCCGGGCAGCCCCACGCCGAAGTGTTTGCGCTACAAGCTGCCTCAGCTCAAGCCCAAGGAGCGACTCTCTATGTCAATTTAGAACCGTGTAATCATTTTGGGCGCACCCCTCCCTGCACTGAAGCCGTCATTCAGGCAGGGATCGAACGAGTGATGGTTGGCATGGTTGATCCCGATCCTAGGGTGGCGGGAGGGGGGATCGATCGCCTAAGAGCCGCTGGAATTAATGTGGTGGTGGGCATTGAAGCAGCCTCCTGTCAACAGCTCAACGAGGCATTTGTGCATCGTGTCACCCAGCAGCGACCGTTTGGGATTTTCAAATACGCCATGACATTGGACGGCAAAATTGCCACCACCACTGGGCACAGCGCCTGGATAACTAGCCCGATCGCTCGCCAACGGGTGCATCAGCTCCGAGCCACGTGCGACGCCATCATTGTGGGGGGCAATACGGTGCGCCGGGACAATCCTCACCTGACGACCCATGGAGTTAGCGATCGCAACCCCCTGCGAGTTGTGATGAGCCGATCGCTGGATTTACCTATTTCAGCAAATCTATGGCAAACGGCGATCGCTCCCACAGTTGTTTTTACGGCACCCAATGGCAACCCCCTGGTAAAACAACAGTTACTCGATCAGCGGGTGATGGTGGTGGAGCTTGACAATCCCTCGCCAACTCAGGTGATGAAAACCCTGGGTGATCGTGGCGTATCTACAGTGCTATGGGAATGTGGAGGACAGTTGGCTGCCCAGGCAATTGGGGAGGGCTGTGTACAAAAAGTCCTGGCGTTTATTGCGCCTAAGCTAGTTGGAGGTAATGCCCCATCCCCCGTGGGAGAGATGGGGATTACCCAGATGACGGAGGCTTTGGTGCTCGATCGACTGAAGATTGAGGCGATCGGAGCAGATTACCTGTTGGAGGGCTACCTGCTTCCCTAGTCAGAGATGGGGATTACTCTTCGCCTTCTTCCTCACCCTCTTCCCCTTCTTCGTCCTCTTCCCCCTCTTCTTCCTCACCAGGTTCTACATCCTCAGCTTCGCTGTCTGTGCCAGGAGCACGACAACTGCTGATTAGGGGAGTCGCCAAGGTGACAGCGAGTACCAGGGGCAAAGCAACCAATTTAAGTTTCATAGACCACTCATCAAGAAATCCTCTTTATGTATACCCGATCACATCGCTGAGTTTCCACATCAGTTCCTAGAAAATACCCATGACGTTCATAGAGAAGCACTGCCTCGACTAGCTTAGTGGAAGTTTCAATCCGGATTTGCTCAAATCCTTTGGCGGCGATCGCCCTCTCCAACGATTGCAACAAAAATCGTCCCAACCCCTGTCCCCTAGCCGAAGGCACCAAATACATTTTGCGAATTTCCACCGTTCGATCGCTCCGCTCGATCGGGTAATAGGCAGCTGTGCCCACCAACTCATCCGCCGTCTCCACTACCCAAAACTCACCTCCCGCCTGCCAATAGGCTTGCTCCACCTCAAACACATCTCGATCGCACCCTTCTGGTTCACAACTCAATCCATACTCAGCCAGCACTGAACGGATTAATTCGCAGGCAGGGAGGCGATCGCTCGGCTGCCAATCTCGAATCAAAAAGTCACGGAAGTGGGTTTGCATAGACCAGTCAGCGTTAGGGAATCACCAGCACCGGACAGGGGGAGAGATTGATGACGCGATTGGTGACGCTTTCCGCCGCCCCTTCCTCCGTCAATCCTAGCCCCCGGCACGCCATGACAATCACGTCGGCTCCGATCTCGTCAGCCACATCGCAGATCACAAAGGCGGGTTTGCCCTCCCGTTCGATCGCCTCGGCAGCCACACCCTGCTCGGCAAACAAGGTTTTGGCAGTTTGCAGGAGTTCGGCGATCGCCTCTGGGGAGGTCATTACCGATTCGTCTGGTTCTTCAACCACCGACTCTACCACAGACAGCAGGTAGAGTTGGCTACCACAGGTATTGACTAATTTGGCAACGGTATCTGCCGCCTCCCGCGATTCGCGGGTTTGGTCGATGGGAAATAAAATTGTTTTGAACATAGCACGTCTTCTCCGAACGGATTTCCAGTAAAGTTTGGCTAAGAGGAAGGGGTTTATGGCACGTTGCTATATAGGATTTTCTCAAAAAGCTGAACGCGAATGGCGATCGGCTCATAATCCTTGAAGTTTTACTGCGACGGATAGGTAAAAAGACTCACGTGAAGTCGTAAAATGGCAGTAAGTAAAAAGACTTATTAGGGAGTTTGTGCGGTGTCCAAGAAAACAGTTGCAAGTCTATCGACGGCTGACCTGTCGGGGAAGCGCGTTTTTGTTCGAGCTGATTTTAACGTCCCTCTCGATGACCAAGGCAAGATTACCGATGATACGCGGATTCGAGCAGCGCTACCCACCATTGAATACCTCACCTCCAACGGTGCGAAAGTCATTCTCTCTAGCCACTTTGGACGCCCCAAGGGCAAGGTGGTAGACAGCATGCGCCTCACTCCCGTTGCAGAGCGGCTAGCGGAACTGTTGGGCAAGCCAGTTACCAAAACCGATGACTGCATCGGCGAAGCGGCTGCTCGCACAGTGTCAACCATGCAAAATGGAGATGTGGTGTTGCTAGAAAATGTCCGCTTCTACGCAGAAGAAGAGGAAAATCAGGCTGAATTTGCCAAAAACCTGGCTTCTATCGCAGACTTATATGTCAATGACGCCTTTGGCACCGCCCACCGCGCCCATGCTTCGACCGAAGGCGTGACCCACTACCTCTCCCCCTCGGTTGCCGGATTTTTGATTGAAAAAGAATTGCAGTATCTCCAAAGTGCGATCGAAAATCCCCAACGTCCCCTAGCAGCAATCATCGGCGGTTCTAAAGTTTCCAGCAAAATTGGAGTGATCGAAACCCTCCTGGAAAAAGTAGATAAACTGTTGATCGGCGGCGGCATGATCTTTACCTTTTACAAAGCCCGTGGCTTGAATGTGGGTAAATCCCTAGTCGAAGACGATAAATTAGAACTAGCCAAAATGCTAGAGGCAAAAGCCAAAGAAAAAGGCGTTGACCTGTTGCTGCCCACCGATGTAGTTGTAGCAGATAATTTCTCCGCCGATGCCAATGCCCAGACCGTCAGCATTGAAAATATTCCTGACGGCTGGATGGGCTTGGATATTGGACCCGACTCCATCAAAGTATTTCAAGACGCTCTGGCTGAGTGTAAGTCGGTGATCTGGAATGGTCCCATGGGCGTGTTTGAGTTTGATAAATTTGCCACGGGGACTGAGCGATCGCCCATACCCTCGCCAACCTCACCAGCACGGGCGTCACCACCATCATCGGTGGTGGTGACTCGGTTGCAGCCGTGGAAAAGGTGGGAGTAGCCGAGCAAATGAGCCACATTTCCACCGGAGGTGGCGCTAGCTTAGAGTTGCTAGAGGGTAAAGAACTCCCTGGCATTGCCGCGCTAGACGAAGCGTAATTTCCCGGCGGGGGCACGGCATTGCCGTGCTCCTACGAGGGCGGCACCAGACTGATCCACAACCCTACTGCCGTAATCATCAAAAGCATAAACCCCATCGCGCCAGCGAGGGGTTTGTTGTTGAACCCAGTCACCCACTGGGGCACTCGCCCTGTGTAACCGACCGCTGCGGTGGTATCGATGCTAGCGATCGCCCAAATCCATCCGGCATGCAGCCCCCACGCAAGGGCTAGATTGCCCTGGTCAGCCGATCGCGCCAGCACCAGTACCAGTCCCATCAGCCACAGCCCCGGCAGTTGGGGAAGGGTGTCTCGTCCCTCCCACACCAGATGCAACACAGCAAAATAGCGCTGGCAAGGATGGCAGCAAGCCATGGAGTATAGGTTTGCTGGAGCTGGGTCACCAGATACCCCCGAAACACCAGTTCCTCCACCCAGCTCACCCCCAAGCCGATCGCCAGGGTAACGCCCAACACCCGACCCCACTCCCGTCGGCAAGTCAATGGCTGGATTGGGGTTGTCCAGCCCAGGATTTGCTGCCCCCAATACAACCCGATCACCCCCGCAACCCCACCTATTAGCCCCAGGAGGAGCGATCGCCCAGTCGAGCCGTCCCATCCCACTCCGTAATCACTGAGGGTAGTCCCCTGCCGGGTGGACAGCCACCCCAATAGGGGAGGAGCAAGGAGATAGAGCGATCCCAATAGGGGAAGTTTTTGAGCAGGGGGAATGGGATAGCAGGGCGACCACCGCAGGGCGATCGCCAGAATAATGGCAACGGGAAGCCAAACCCCCAGCCACAACCCAAAAAGAGGATGATTTGAACCATTGGGGCTGGCTACGCCTCAGTCAATGCCTCAACAGAGCCATTTCTACTGCTGCCACTCTTGCCATCCTCATCAATTTGCACCAAATGAATGTGCTTGTAGCCCAATTTGATTTCAAATTCGTCGCCCGGCTTCAACCCCATTTTCTCTGTGTAGGTGGCACCGATGACAATCTGTCCATTTTTATGAACACTGACCCGGTAGGTCGGTTCTCGTCCCCGACCATCCTTTGCGGTTTCCGTGTCTAACGTTGTTCCTCTTGCGACTAACAATGCCTCTAAAAACTCAGCTAGATTAACACGAACCTTTTTGTTCTTTCCAACAGAGTAATATCCACAGAGTTTTGCTTTTTCGCGCCTGGTCAAGTGCGACAGCTCCTTAATTCTCTGAAGCAACGCTTTTCCGACTAATGGGGTTGTTGGGATCTCGGTCATTGCTTATTAATTACTCGGTTGAGCTTCAAAATACTGCTAAAGAGCTTGCTTGAGAAGATTGCTTTGCCTAGGGTAACGCTGAGAAAAACGCCAGATTCAATTCCTGGGAATGATCCAATGCAGCACACGATCTAAATTCAGAAATGTTTGGTTGAAAACACTCCAATGTGCTAATTGTTTATCCCTTCTACTGTCCAATCTTTTCTCCGCCATTGCCTGAATTCAAGCTAATTCGTTCCTGTATAAACAAAATAATACCTTTAAATTTTGCAGTTGTGATCAACATTCCCTATTAATGTATGAACAAAATAAATTAGATGAAGCGAATCTTTGCCTCAGCGATTTGGGGTTTGCATGACTAAGAGACACTTCAAAAGCACAACGGAGAAACCCCGTTACAAAAATCTGCCACCACCAAAGATGAGCTGCCACCAAATGGCTTATTCTGTAAGTAGAAAAGCCTGCTTAGTGGGTATGGGGCTAGCTGTAAAGTATCCCAAGTCATCCAATTGGACTTAGTCATTGGACACAGTAGAGGATAGAAGCCGATGGGTGGAACCTATTGCTGAGAAAACTCTTAGACAAATCCGGAGGCTTTCGCCCCGTTTTGGCACTGAAAGGCAGCTTTAAAATTGGATGCCCATCTTCAACCAAGGGTCAGGACTGTGAACGTTTCACAAGCACTCCAGCCTGGTTTGTGGCTCTTGTCCCTATTACCAGATTAACCCATAGTGGAAAAAACAAAAAATAGTCACCCAAGCTGCTTTTTCAAGCAAAAACTGCTGGTCGTTTATCTATTTATTGATCCATTGCTAGGTGCTTTGCAGGGGAAATCAAGCCTTCAAATTCAGCGGAAATTGACTTAATGGGTCGATATTGAAAAATTGATTAAGTTGGCAAGTGTGGTTAAATGGGAAACTCAAGAAGGAAAATCCCCGCACTTACTCCTGCAATTGATTAAACCAGACTATTTCTAGCAACCAAGCTGATTTAACAAATACAAATGATCTAGACACCCCTGGAGACATCTAGTTGGGACTATCGATTATGAAACCGAGCAAATCCGCTGTCGATCGCATCTATTTCGCACTATGACGTTGCTTAAACAGTCTTTTTTCCCTGCTCAAACCCTACCTAAGCTGGGTTATTTTGGGTGGCACACTATTTTTCTTGGCGACAACGCTGAGAATACATTGGCGCGAGGTGGTGGAGATTCGGGTGAGTCAAACTGGCTGGCTGTATTTGTCGATCGCCCTGCTGATGACATTGTTGGCACACATCTGGTCGGGGTGGGTATGGAGTTGGATTTTGCGATCGCTTCATCAACCCGCCCAGGGCATGTGGGGAGTCTTGACCTACCTCAAAACCAACATTGCCAAATATCTACCCGGCAATGTGTGGCACTTTTATGGGCGAGTGATGGCATCTAAAGCACAGGGGTTTTCGGTGGGGGCGGCAACGGTGAGTGTAGTATTGGAGGCACTGTTGATGGCGGCGGCTGCCCTACTCCTCGCCCTATGCAGCTACCAAACCAATCTCGGACTGAGCCTATTGGCACTGGCAGGAGTGTTGGTGGGTGTCCACCCGCGCCTGCTCAATCCGCTGATCAAATTGGCGGCTCAAGCCAAGCGGCAGGGGCAGGAAGAGCATCCCTTGGTGCGGCTCGATCGCTACCCGGTGGTGCCCCTGCTGGGAGAACTGGGCTTTTTAGGATTGCGCGGATTGGGATTTTTGGCGATCGTCCTGGCGCTGATGGGGACGCAGCCATTTCCAATGCTGCCCGTGCTAAGTGCGTTTAGCATTGCCTGGATGCTGGGGTTGGTGGTGCCCGGTGCACCGGGAGGCATCGGCGTGTTTGAAGCATCGATGGTTGCGCTGGTAGATGCCCTGTTGCCCACTGGCATTCTGCTGGCTGCGGTTGCCTTTTACCGATTTATTAGCACCAGTGCGGAGGCGATCGGGGCAGGACTTGCCTACGGATACGAGCATTTCGGCGATCGGGATTTTAATTCTACCGATAAGCACTAATATTAAGGATGCCCCTGTTTATGGTGATCAAGCTGAGCTTGGTTTAACCCCATGTTTGGTTGAGAAAGCAATTGCGTTGGCTAGGAAAGCGATGAGTGCGTCATTCCATTTTTCGTCCCGCTATGGACACCCAACCCTTGGGCTGTCAACCCACCAACCCGACTTGTCAGTCGTGGTCCCCATCTACAACGAGGTAGAAAACCTGCCCCATCTTCTAGAGGCGATCGCGACTGCCCTGGAGCACAGTGGCATTACCTACGAGATTCTCTGTGTAGATGATGGGTCTAAAGACGGCTCCGCCGAGCTACTCAAGCAACTATCCTCCCACCATTCCCACCTACGAACGGTGTTGCTACGGCGTAACTACGGGCAAACGGCTGCCATGGCAGCCGGATTTAACTACGCCCAAGGGCGGATAATCGTCACCTTGGATGGGGATCTACAAAATGACCCATTAGACATTCCTCTGCTAGTAGCCAAGCTGAATGAGGGCTACGATTTGGTGAGTGGCTGGCGCAAAGACCGCAAAGACGCAACGCTGACTCGCCTGCTTCCTTCTAAAATCGCCAATCTGCTGATTGCGCGAGTGACGGGAGTACAACTTCATGACTACGGCTGCTCCCTCAAAGCCTACCGCTCAGAACTCGTTTCTGATATGAATTTGTATGGCGAGTTGCACCGATTTCTGCCAGCGCTTGCTTTTATTGAGGGTGCCAGAATTACGGAAGTGCCCGTCCGCCACCACGCCCGTCGGTTTGGTCATAGCAAATATGGACTGGGGCGAACCTTGCGAGTGCTAGCAGATTTGCTGACTATCTATTTTATGAAGCGGTTCCTCACCCGCCCGATGCATGTTTTTGGGCTGTGGGGTTTTGTATCGATCTTGCTAGGGTTGGGGCTGGCGGGTTATCTGGCTTTTCTCAAGATCGGGTTGGGGGAGAGCATTGGCGATCGCCCCCTATTGATTTTGGCAGTGGTTTTGTTGATTACTGGGATTCAGCTTTTTAGTTTTGGGTTGCTGGCTGAGCTTTTAATGCGCACCTACCACGAGTCGCAAAATCGCCCAATTTATCGCGTCCGCGAGGTGGTGGAACCGTCCACACCCGACACCCCATAAAGTAGAACGCTTTAACGGGGTGCGATCGCGTCTGGTTAGGATGGGATGGGGCGTTGGTTGTTACAATCCTTAGATGCCCCAAAAAAGCTTTCTAGATGAACTCCCAAGACGGACTCCCAAGACGGACCTTAAGACGGCACTTCCCTCCAATCAAATTTAATTGTCTAAAGTAAAAATGGCAACTTCTGAGCGCAAGCCGATTCTGTTAGATTTTGAGAAGCCTCTGGTGGAACTAGAGGAGCGGATTAAGCAAATTCGTGACCTCGCCGAGGAAAACGATGTGGATGTTTCCGATCAAATCCAACAACTCGAAGCCAGAGCCACCCAACTGCGCCAGGAGATTTTTAGCAGTCTAACGGCAGCGCAACGATTGCAGGTAGCGCGTCATCCCCGTCGCCCTAGCACCCTTGATTACATCCAGGCCCTTACTGACGAATGGATCGAGTTACACGGCGATCGCGCCACTGGCAGCGACGATCGGGCACTGGTTGGGGGCATTGCTCGGCTAGAGGGACGTCCGGTGGTAATTTTAGGTCATCAAAAAGGGCGAGATACCAAAGACAACGTCATCCGCAACTTTGGCATGGCATCGCCGGGGGGCTACCGCAAAGCCATGCGCTTGATGAATCATGCCAATCGATTTAGTATGCCAATTCTCACCTTTATCGATACCCCCGGTGCAAATCCTGGCTCGGAAGGGGAGCGGTTGGGGCAGGGTGAGGCGATCGCCTACAACCTGCGAGAGATGTTTCGGCTTGATGTCCCCATCCTTTGCACTGTGATTGGTGAGGGTGGATCGGGGGGGAGCCTTGGGGATTGGCGTCGGCGATCGATTGCTGATGTTTGAGCATTCGGTCTACACCGTTGCCAGTCCCGAAGCCTGTGCTGCCATCCTTTGGAAAGATGCTGGCAAATCTCAGCAAGCGGCGGAAGCGCTGAAGATTACGGCGGTGGATCTAAAGCAGTTGGGCATCTTAGACCAGTTGCTGCCCGAACCAGTGGGGGGAGCCCACGCCGACCCCTTGAAAGCAGCAGCAACGTTGAAAGCGGCATTGCTCAGCAATCTAGCTGATCTCGATCGGTTGACCCAGCAGCAGCGACGCGACCTGCGATATCAGAAGTTTCGCTATATTGGCATGTTTACTGAAGTGCCAGCATGAGCAACTTAGAGGATTGTAGAGTGGGATACTGTTTTGTAAGAAGCCGACAGGGAACCAATTCCCGATGTTATAATTCACAAGGTAAACAATTCTTCATACTTCATTCATTTTTGTTGATTATTATTTAACAGGTTGTCTGACAGCGCCGCTGCTTGAGAAGACTAGGTTGCTGATTCCAACATGGCTTCGATCGAGCGCTTGATCATACAGATTTTCCAGCCTAGATTTGCCGCCTTACCCAATAGTAGACACTAGGCAACATTATTTTTTCGTCAACAAGTCCTTTACGTTTGATTCGACTGGTATCTGGAAAAGTGCATGACTTCTATTAACCGAAGTGCCCTGATCACTGGGGCAAGTAGTGGAATTGGCAGAGCAACTGCCGTTGCGTTTGCAGAGGCAGGCGTTGATCTGGCATTGGTTAGCCGTTCCCAGGAAAAGCTGGCTCCCCTAGTGCAAGCCCTCCAGGACAAAGGGGTTCGAGCCATTGGCTATGGGATTGATTTAGCTGATGTTGGCTCTGTCAGGGGTAACATGGAAGCGATCGTGGCGGATTTTGGAGCGATCGATATTGTCGTCAACAACGCGGGCATGGGATACACGGGGAATTTGCAAGACACTCCGCTATCTGATTGGCAACAGGTGATCGATCTGAATGTAACTAGCGTTTTTCAGTGCATCCAGGCAGTGCTCCCTGGAATGCGTCATCGTCATCAGGGAACCATCATCAACATAGCATCCATTGCAGCACATCAGGCATTCCCCGGTTGGGGAGCCTACAGCGTCAGCAAGGCTGGGCTACTTGCCCTATCAAAAACATTGGCGATTGAAGAAAGCGCCTCTGGAATTCGAGTTACTACCCTTTGCCCTGGCTCAGTCAACACTCCGCTTTGGGACAGTGTAACTGTACGGGCAGATTTTGATCGCTCTCAGATGCTCACCCCTGAGATAGTCGCTCAATCGATTTTGCACATTGCGCTATTGCCCCCCCAAGCAGTTGTGCCAGAGCTGACCCTGATGCCCAGCGCTGGCGCACTTTAATCTCGTTCATGCTTGCCCTATCTTATTAACCTTTGGTGGAGTTTTATCCAAACTATGAGTATCATCTCGTCCAATTTCAATGGCAGTAGTTCATCATCAGAGAAACTAAACTTGTCTGAAGACGCTGATTCGGTAAATTTTTCGATTCGTCCCGATCGCAGTCGTCCAACCCAAGAGCCTAAGGAGCCTCCCACGGAGGTTTCCTTGGAGGAGATGATGGCAGCCGTCCGCACCATGCTTGTGGGCGTCGGAGAAGACCCCGATCGCGAAGGGCTAGTCAAAACTCCCAAACGAGTTGCAGAGGCAATGCAATTCCTCACAGGGGGCTACCAACAGTCTTTAGAAGAGTTGGTGAATGGTGCTATTTTTGACGAGGGACACAACGAAATGGTGTTGGTGCGTGACATCAACTTATTTAGCTTGTGTGAACATCACATGCTGCCGTTTATGGGCAAAGCCCATGTGGCTTATATTCCCAACCAGCGTGTGGTGGGGCTGAGCAAATTAGCGCGAATTGTGGAAATGTATGCGCGACGTTTGCAGGTGCAGGAGCGGTTGACCCGTCAAGTGGCGGAAGCGATCCAAACTATCTTGGAACCCCAAGGAGTGGCGGTGGTGGTCGAAGCCACCCACATGTGCATGGTCATGCGCGGTGTGCAAAAACCAGGCTCATGGACAGTGACCAGCGCCATGATTGGTGTTTTTCAAGACGATCATAAAACTCGTGAAGAGTTTCTCAGTTTGATTCGCCATCAACCCGCGTTTTTCTAGACTTAGATTCTGCCCTCAGCCCCGCGCATCCAATGGGCAAGTCCGCCTAGGACA
>JAAUSV010000421.1 GCA_012032525.1 Leptolyngbyaceae cyanobacterium SL_7_1 | reverse complement strand
AGTTATGGGTTTTAATTTTGTAAGGATACTAAAATCCTCAGGGCGTGTTAATTAAAGCCAACAACTGTAGCCATTTGACTAGATTTGTGAAATTTTGGTTATAGCTATCGCTAAACCCATTACGACAAATCTATCCTTGCCCTGGTATTTTTGGCGATGGCTCTATTGGTTATTGGTTGACTATGAATCCTACTCAGCGATCGCAAGAGCGTTATGTTCTAGAGTTGCTCTCCTCTCTGAGCTATCGGACAGGAGAGCTACCGACCTACCTACAACATCTTGCCAGCGGCGTTAGTCAGCTTCTAGGAGTGGATTGGTCGATCGTAACGCTCTACGACAATGGCGTGGGACAGGTGGTTGGCAGCAGCATTGAGCTACCCGATGAGGAATTGTCTCCCTATGAAACCCACGGCACGATCGCCAGCAATGTCTTCTCCACCGGGCAAGCCTTCATCGTAGAGGATGTCTCCACCAATCCGGGCTGTGGGGTGATCGATCCCGGCTACCAAGCCTATCTGGGAGTGCCGTTGCGTTCTCCCCAAGGAACCATTATGGGCACGGTCTGTTCGCTGCACCGCTACCCTCGCCATTTCACCGTAGAGGAAGTGGGCATTGTCGAACTGTTTGCTGAGCGGGCAGCCACGGCGATCGATAATTACAACCTTTACCAACAGCAACGCCGCTTTAATGAAATTTTAGAAGCGGAAATGGCGAAACGTACAGAAGAGTTGAAAGTTGCCCAGATGAAGCTGGTTGAACAAGAACGACTAGCGGCGATCGGGGAGTTTGCCACAACGATTATTCACGAGATTCGTAATCCATTGATGACGATGTTGTTGGGGTTAAAATTACTTTAAGCGCGTGGAACAGTCCTCTGTTGCGCAAGAAAGACTGGCACTGGCACTGAGTGAGGCAGATCGATTAGAGCGATTGCTGCGAGAAATTTTACTCTATGCCAAACCCCAAGTTCTCCAGCTTGAGGAGTTGGAACTCAATCAATGGGTGACAAAATTGTTTGCAGAATTGAGCGAACGTGTGAACGCAGCGGGACGACAATTAAAACTCACAACAACCACCCAACCGCTAACAATTCACGGCGATTGTGACAAACTCAAACAGGTGTTAATCAATCTGACAAATAACGCGGCTGAAGCGATCGGGGAACAGGAAATTGTGACTTGGAGCCTTGTTCCTACAAACAATCACGTGTCTATTGAGATTCACAACGCTGGAGACCCAATTCCACCCGCCATTTTACCCCGTTTGTTTGAGCCATTTTTTACCACCAAATCCACAGGCACAGGGCTGGGATTGTCGATCGTCAAGCGTATTGTGGAGGCGCATGGTGGGCAATTGTCGATCGAGTCTTCGATTGATCAGGGAACAACTGCGCGAGTTGAATTACCCTTAACAATGGCTTAATTAAGGACGACTGCAAACGATCTATCCCTGCGGCAAGCGCTAAATCTATCTGAAGAAAGGTAATTAAAATAACCAATTTCCCTACTATCGATTCAACGGTTGTAGAAAAGTGGAGACTTTGGTGATGACTAACACAGACGAGAACGTAAGCTACACAGCCCAACAGATTTCAGAAAATATTGAAGCGGGCGCCGAAGAAGCTCCCCAAGTCAATGTGGAAGCGGACTACGAAAAATCAAAGGAATTTGCCACGAGCGAGGATGCTCCAGCTAATACGGGTGGGATTTCCATGGCGACGGCGACGGGCAGTAGCGCAGGCATTGAATTTCCAGAGACAACGGGTGAAGGCGAAAGGAGCTAGGAGCAAATTAGTCACTTCATCGGCGATTAGTGTGCGATCGAGCTAACTATCCCCCCTTCGATTGATGTTTCTAGTCAATTCAATCTGTTCAAATAATAAGTAACGTTAAGGTACAGGTGAGTGCAATGCGCAAAATTAACATTGGTTTGACCGAAGAGCAACGTCAAGGCGTCGTCGAGTTGCTAAATCAGGACTTGGCAGATGCTTACCTATTGTTGGTAAAAACCAAGAAGTACCACTGGGACGTGGTAGGACCTCAATTCCGCACTCTACATGAGTTGTGGGAAGAGCAGTACGAAAAATTGACCGAAAATATCGACGCACTTGCCGAGCGAGTTCGGGCATTGGGTGGCTACCCGATCGGCACCATGGAAGGTTTCCTGAAAGTTGCTTCCCTCAAGGAGCACGGTGGAGATGTACCCATTGCAACTGAAATGGTAGCCCGCTTGCTAGGTGATCATGAGCAAGTGATCCGCAACTTGCGTGAGCACATTGAGAGCTGCGAAGAAGAGTTCAACGATGTAGGCACGGCAGACTTCTTGACTGCACTGATGGAGGAGCATGAGGAGATTGCGTGGATGCTGCGCTCCTTCATTGAAGGCGAATCTCTCTCTCCCGATGGTTTTAATCCAGCTTCGGAAAAGAAAACTCCTGTGGGCGTGTAATTGCGCTGAAGCCAATTAGCTTCTGACCAGACCCCCGGCTTCTTTAAGAAGCCGGGGGTCTTTTAATCGTTGGAGACACCGATTTACCGCTCGTCCCACTCGATCGCCGCGTCAGAAATCGCCTGATCCACGGTTTTTTCATTCAGCATTGCCGCTTGCAGATTGTCGTACACAATCTTCTGCAACTCCTTAATGTCTTCGATCGGCGGTAGGAGCACCTCGGCTTCGGTCAACTGACTGGCGCTGGTGGCACGGGCTTGGTCGCTGGCGGAGGCGGTGGTAGCCACGTCGGTGAAGTAGCTGTCTTCCAGGGATTTACTGGTGGAGGGCAACACGTTTGCGGCTTTGGCAAAGACCAGTTGATTGGCGTCGTTGGTGACATAGAGGGCAAATTTTAGGGCAGCCTCCGGTTGGTCAGTGTTGCGGGGAATCACCAAATTCATCACCGCCACACTCTTTTTACCCGTGTCTCCAGTGATTTGGGGAGCAGCGGCGGTGACTGCGGCGATCGCTGGGGCATTGGTTTCGATCGTCTTGAGAAATTGGGGACCTGTGGAGAGCAGGGCAGTTTCGCCTGCTTGGTAGAGTTCGATCGCCCGTCGATGTCCTTGAGTTAGGGCTTCCTTGGGCAGCAATTCCTGCTGATACAAATCCGTCCAATATTGAAACACCGCTTTTCCAGACGCCGTATTAAACGCAGCCTTGCCCTCCGCATCCAACAGCGGCACTCCCATCTGCACAAAGGACTTCAACACATCCGCCGAATCCTCTGGCACGACCGTGGCAAAGAAAGCGTATTTGCCCGTGGCGTCTTTGACTTGTTTGGCAACCGTCGCCAATTCTTCGTAGGTGGTAGGGGGTTGGCTGACTCCCGCTTGCTCTAATAACTCCGTGTTGTAGAAAGTGACGTGGGTATCGAGATACCAGGGAATGCCGAAGCTTTGATCATTCAACCGATTGGCTTGCCAAATTTTGGGCAGATACTGATCGCGGATTTCCGGCGAGATTTGCTCGTCCAAATTTAGCCAGGCGTTGCGCCCTGCCAACTGAGCCGCAAAGTCAGGATTGAGGTTGACCACATCGGGAGCGGTGTTGGCAGAAACAGCCGTCAAAATCTTACTGGGCATATCCGCCCACGGCACATCCACCCACTTCACCGTCACGCCAGGATTTTCTTGCTCAAAACTGGCAATCAAATCATTGAAATAATCGGTAAACTCCGGTTGCAATTGCATCGTCCAAAACTCAACCTCCTGCGCTCCCGCCTCTGCTGGCGTGCTGGCTTCAGGGCTGCTCGGACTGCAACTGATCACACTGCTCAACAATAAGCCTGTCAAGGCAAACGCCCACCAACGAATCCAGCGCCTCATCGTGATCATGGGTGGCAGTTCTCCTTGTGCGACAGATCAATCCTCTAAGCTCAACAATCTATCGTGGATCATACCCCGGTGCAAGCGATCGCCCCATCCTTTGCTAGAGAACCCACGCCAGCATCCCAACTAGGAGGATTGGTGCTAACCAGAGCAACACTACTGTGCGGGTTAATTGCAATGCCTGGTGAATGACGGTTGGAGTGATGGAACGGAGGCGATCGCCCAACAACGGCTTCTCCTTCACCACCCCCCGATAGG
>JAAUSV010000420.1 GCA_012032525.1 Leptolyngbyaceae cyanobacterium SL_7_1 | reverse complement strand
CTAGACAAACTCTCCTTTGTGGGGCAAGCCCTGCAAACTCTGCGTCGGGAAGTGGGGAATGGAGGCGGCGGTATTAGGGTTTGTGGGTGCGCCGTGGACATTAGCTGCCTATGCGATCGAAGGTAAAAGTTCTAAGGACTACACCGTGATCAAAAGCATGGCGTTTTCCCAGCCAGTGATGTTGCACCAGTTGTTGAGCAAACTTGCCGATGCGATCGCCACCTATGCCTCCTACCAAATTCAATCAGGAGCGCAGGTGGTGCAGTTGTTTGACTCCTGGGCTGGGCAACTCAGCCCCGAAGATTACGAAACCTTTGCCCTACCCTATCAGCAACAGGTGGTTAGCCAAGTAAAGGCAGCTCACCCCAATACCCCGTTGATTCTCTATATCAATGGCAGCGCTGGGTTGTTAGAACGAATGGCGCAATCAGGTGTAGATATTGTCAGCGTCGATTGGACGGTAGACATGGCAGAGGCACGGCGGCGGTTGGGACCGACTGTGGGAGTACAGGGCAATATTGATCCCTGTGCCCTGTTTGGCTCTCAGGCGTTTATTCGCGATCGCATTCTCGACACGATCCGCAAAGCGGGCAATCAAGGACATATCCTCAATCTAGGACATGGAATTTTGCCGGGTACACCAGAGGAAAATGCCGCTTTCTTCTTTGAGACGGCAAAGCAAGCCGATCGATTATTGGCTGTTCCCGCATAATCCGTAGGGTGCGTTGGTTAACGCACCGTTCTACAAATTCAGGTGCATTAACCAACGCACCCTACGTTTTTTATTTTTGATTTTTCCCATGGCTGCAAAACGGATCTTTGTGACCGGAGCGAGCGGCTGCATTGGTCATTACATTTCAGAGGCGTTGATTCAGCAGACAGAACATGAATTGTTTTTGCTGGTGAGAAACCCTGCCAAGCTTCAGATTGACTGTGCCTCCCGTCCTGGTATAACTGTGTTGCAGGGAGATATGCGCGATATTGAGCGCTTTAGCCGACTGCTCAAGACAATGGACGCGGCAGTTTTGACAGCAGCGGCATGGGGAGGCACGCGAGAAGCGTTTGACATCAATGTGGTGAAAACAGTCCGGTTGATGAATCTGCTTGACCCAGATATGTGTGAGCAGGTGATTTACTTTTCGACCGCCAGCATTCTCGGTCGGGATAACCAACCGCTCAAAGAGGCGGGGCAGATTGGTACAGACTACATCAAATCGAAATATAGCTGTTTTCAGCAATTGCCCCGGCTGGCGATCGCGCCCAAGATTACCACGGTTTTTCCAACGCTGGTGTTTGGTGGCGATCGCACCAAACCCTACTCCCACCTCTCCGGGGGGATTGGGGAAGTCACCAAATGGATCAATTTAATTCGGTTTCTCAAAGCCGATGGCAGTTTTCACTTCATTCACGGACAAGATATTGCCTCTGTGATTGCCCACCTGATCGACCAGCCGCCAGCGGTGGGAGAACCACGGCGATTGGTGTTGGGGAACGCGCCGCTGACGGTCGATCGGGCGGTAGAGGAAGCCTGTCAATATCTGCGCAAGCGTATTTACTTTCGGATTCCAGTGTCATTTCAACTAGCCAATTTTTTGATTGTGCTGTTTCGCATCCAGATGGCAGCGTGGGACTATTTCTGTTTGAACTACCGTCACTTTACCTACGAGAATCCGGTGAATCCTGCCACCTACAAACTGGCGCCCTACTGCGCCACGATGGCGGAATTATTGAGGGTAAGCGGAGTGCCCAACCCGGCAAAGCCTTTGCATCGATTGACCTAACCCCGTGAATTTTTCACAAAACTTAAGTAAAGTTAAAGGGAGGCGATCGAGGTGAGCCATGCGAAAACGTCCCCGAATTGTGGTGATTGGAGCTGGGTTTGGGGGGATGCAAGCCGCTCAGTCCTTGGCGAAGGCGGGTGTGTCGGTGTTGTTGATCGATCGCAATCCTTACCACACCTTTGTTCCGTTGCTCTATCAGGTGGCAACGGCGCAGCTCTCCCCTGATCAAGCAATCTATCCCCTTCGGACGCTGGTGCGGCGGTTTCCCCATCTGCAATTTCTCATGGCAGATGTGCAGGAGATCAACCTGGCTCAGCAATGGCTGGCAACCAGTGAGACTCGAATTTCCTACGATTACTTGGTGCTAGCCACGGGGAGTCGATCGCAATTTTTCACGATTCCCGGTGCCGCAGACTACAGCTTCCCCTTGAATACGGTGTCAGACGCGGTGGTGCTGCGTAACCATCTGTTTGCTTGTTTTGAACGAGCGGCACAGACGACCGATCCAGTTGAACAGCGATCGCTGCTCACCTTTGCCATTGTCGGCGGTGGGGCAACGGGGGTGGAACTGGCGGGGGCATTGGGTGAGTTGGTGCGATCGGTACAACGGGACTACCCTACGATCGAGCGGCGGAACGTGCGTATTGCCCTGCTTCAGGGGGGCACCCAATTGCTAGCAGAATTCCCTCGATCGTTGGGCAATTACACGGCGCAACGGCTCTGTCGGTTGGGGGTTGAGGTGTATCTGCAAGCCAAAGTCAGCCGAGTCAGCCCAACCGCTGTTTATTTAGACAATGGCATGAGCATCCCAACAGGGACGACGATTTGGACAGCCGGGGTGGAGGCGGCAATCCCTGTCACCTCCACTGCATTAGACCGACGACACCGGGGACGACTGGCGGTGCGATCGACTCTGCAACTTCCAAATGACGATCGGGTGTACGCGATTGGGGATGCTGCCTACAGTGAATCAGCGGGCAAACCACTGGCGGGGGTTGCCCCGGAAGCGTTGCAACAGGGCGTGGCGGCAGCAAAAAACATTCAACGGCAATTGCGAGGCACACTTCCCCAACCGTTTCACTATTTCAACAAAGGTAGGCTGGCTATCATTGGTGGCTATGCAGCGGTTGGTAGAATTGGTAAGCTAAATCTGGCGGGAATCGTGCCGTGGTTGCTGTGGTTGGGAGTCCATTGGGTTTATCTTCCTGGGTGGCGCAATCGTCTATTTGTGCTGCTGAGTTGGTTGCAAAACTATGGATTGGGCGATCGAGCACTACGGATAATTTTGTCCTTGCCACGCTCAGAGGGGCGATCGCTATCACCTCAGTTGACCCAACAGGCTGAGGAGTTGCCGAGGAGTTAGGAGTGAGTGATGAGCGATTAGCTCATGGATTGTAGAGGTTAGGGTTTACTGTTTTACTGGAGAGTTCCTATGGATTTGCAAACGGTGCTTCCTTTAATTGCGCGATCGTTTTTGGCAGTGATTTTTGTGCATTCAGGAATTAATAAGTTGCTAAATTTTGCAGGGACGCAGGAGACGATCGCCAGTAAAGGCATTCCTCTGCCGTTGATTGCGTTGATCTTGACGATCGCCGTGGAGGTGATTGGTGGACTGCTGGTGATTTTGGGCTACAAGGCTTGGCTGGGGGCGCTGTTGCTATTTCTGTTTTTGATTCCAGCCACGCTGGTGTTTCACAATCCATTGGTTGATCCCACCCAGTTGACACAGTTTTTGAAGAACCTCTCGATTATGGGTGGATTGTTGATGGTGGTGGCGTATGGATCTGGGGCGTTGAGTTTGGAGCGATCGACCACGCGCTGGGAGAAGGATTTGTAAATCATGAAATCCTGCCGACCCAGATCCCCGGCTTCTCCAAAAAGAAGCCGGGGGATCTTTTGTTTTACGGTTGATTTTAGGATTGCTATATTTTTTCTATTCTTCCTGCTTGACGAGGCAAAACATAGATCGCACCGGAGATAATCGTTAACGCGACAGCCAGCCAAAACGCAATTTGCGCATAGATTGTTTGAGCCGTAATCGGAGCAATCAACAGCGCGATCGCCCCAATTTGCGTCACTGTTTTCAACTTGCCCCAGAGATTGGCTCCAGAAATTTTTGGTTGACTCACCCGCCAGCCTGCGATCGCCAACTCCCGCGCCAGCACCACAAACACCCCCCAAGCGGGAATCTGCCCCAACTCAATCAGCATTAGCAACGGAGCCAGCACCAGCAGTTTATCTACTAGTGGATCGAGGAACTTGCCCAAATCCGTCACCTGATTCAACCGCCGCGCCAAGTAGCCATCC